>DASPMT010000001.1:0-13194 GCA_035626935.1 Phycisphaerales bacterium
AGGCACCCCCGTTGATCTGCGTGCACGCCATGTCCATCGTGCCGTCGTTGTTGAAGTCGCCTACAGCCAGCGTCGTGGGGTTCAGCCCGATGGTGATGCCCTGCGCTAGTTCGTAGTTGGTCCCGGCGGGGTGGTGGATGCTGGCGAAGCGGACGTTGACGTTCTGGCCGCTGAAGTTCGCCGCAGCAAGGTCGAGCCTGCCGTCGCGGTCGAAGTCGCCGACGGCCGCGTTGTACGGGCTCCCCATCGACCACGGGCCGCTGATGGTAAACGTCGGCGGGCACTGGCCGAACGCGGGCGCGGCCGCCGCAGCGATAAGAAGGGAGGCGGCCGGCGAGAACATCAAGCGAGGTACGTTGCGCATGGTCGTGAGCCCGACGGTGGCGTTTGTTTGACGCCTTGTCTTCGTTTTCGGAGGATCGCAGAGGGGCCGTTCCCCTTTGTATTGCATCTCGTCTTCTGCCCTGCCGTGGCAAACGCCCGCGACGGTCAGGTCGTGCAGCCGCTGAAGAACATGTCGATGAAGACGACGAAGTCGTTGTTGTCGAACCGGCCGTCCGCACCGGGCACGCCGCCCTGCGACCCGACGTCGGCGATGGCGTTGCCCGTGAAGAACAGGTCGATGAAGACGACAAAGTCGTTGTTGTCCAATACGCCGTCGCCGCAGCCGGTGAAGACACCGCCGGTGGCGCCCACGTCCGCCCCGCCGCAGGGGGCGATGATCGAAAGGTCGACCGCGTCGCCGGGCGTCGCCCCGCAGGCGGTAAGCGCCACGGGCCGGATGGTCGCGACGTGAGCGCCCGGTTCGCCCTCGACGTTGCCGACAAACATGTTCGTCGGGTCCCCGTTAGTGCCGCCCGAGAAGGAGACGACGCCCACACCCGGCACGTGCCCCTCGTTGAGCTGCTGCCACGCGCCGCCCACCAGTCGTTCCCACCGGTAGCCGGCGAGGCCGCCGGCCTGCGTCGTCGTTGCCCGGGCGAAGAAGAGCGCACCCGTCGTGGCGCCCGGGCAGACGCGCCTGTCGAACGGCGTGAGGTTGAAGGCCGTGACGGGCGTGGTGTTGTACAGAATCTGCGCCGCACCGCCCGCTTGATTGGCGACAACGATGTCGGTTTTTCCGTCGTTGTTCATGTCCGCGACCCGGACGCCGTTGACGTTGGCGCCGACGGTGAAGTTTGACCGCGTCGTCAGCCCGCCCGCGCCGTCGCCCAGAAGGACGGAGACGTTCGAGCCGCCCCAGTTCCCTACCGCGACGTCGAGCCTCCCATCGCCGTTGAAGTCGGCCACGGCCACGTCCTGCGGCTGCACGCCCGGCTGTGCGGTCGCGAGCGGCGTGAGCGAGCCGTCGGCGTTGCCCAGCAGCACGCCCACGCGGTTTGTGATGCGGTGCGTCACGGCGACATCGCTGCGCCCGTCGTTATTGAAGTCGCCCGCCTCGATCCCCCAGGGCCCCCAGGCGCCGGCGACCGTATAGGGAACAAACGCCGCGTAGCCCAGCCCGCCTGAGCCGGGAATGCCCAGCGACACGCGCACCTGCGGCGGGTCCGAGTAGCGGGTGGTCACAAGGTCGGGCGTGCCGTCGCCGTTCACGTCCGTCACGGCCAGGCCGGAAGGCTGCACGCCCGCTGCAACCACCGTAGCGGCTTGGAAGGTGCCGTCGCCGTTGCCGCGGAAGATCGAGACGTCGTTGCCGGTGATGACGAGAGCGTCGACAAACCCGTCTCCGTTGACGTCAGCGACCTCAACGTCGTAGGGCATGGCCGGGAGCGGGTAGAGCACCGGAGCGGCGAGCGTTCCGTTGGCGTTTGCGAGCATGACCGCGAGCCGGGCGTTCGGCACGCCGCCGCCCATGTACGCAACCGCCAGGTCGCTGCGGCCGTCGCGGTTGAAGTCCGCCGCCTGCGAGCCGCGCGGGTTGAGGTTGAGCGGGTACGTATGCAGGACGGAGAAGTCGTTGGCAACAAACTGGTTCTGCAGCCGGACGGTTGCGTTTGCGCCGCTGAAGTTGGCGGCGGCAACATCCCTGAGGCCGTCGTTGTTGAAATCGCCCACCGAGACTGAGTACGGATTACCCATCGGCCACGCGGGGCCGACCGTGAAGGTCGCCGGGCACTGGGCAAGCGCCGGAGCGACAAGAGCAAGCACCGTGAGGGCAGCCGCGGCGGGGAGGGCTCCACCGGGGCACGAACGGAACGGGGTCATGTGCATGCCGCACTCTACCGCATATCGGGGGGGTAGGCGAGCAAAATCGGACGGAACGTAAAGGGTGTTTGCCTGTGGTTACCCATGTTTACGGGGTAAGTTCCCAGTATGCGGCGATTAGGCTCGTGCGCGCCACCCCGCCGACTAGACGGCTCAACCTCCGGCCGAGCATCCGTCGCCCGACTATCTGCTTCTCGGCTTTCTTATTGATTGCTCGAGAGGTCCGTTTCGCTTCTCGGTACCCGTGCCGGTCGGTCTACAACTCCGTGAGCATCGGCCTATGGCGATCTTTCAACATCTTCGGGCGTAAGCCCGTTGGCGACGGCGAACGCCTCGGCGTACGAGCGCGAACTGAACTCGTAGTCCATTTTTTTATTCCAGACGGTGATCTCCACCGGCGGCGGGTGAAGCAACTCCCACACTGCCCGCGCGACAAGCGCTGAGACCGCGCCCACCATGAACCAGCCGGTGCGCCAGCCGCGGGTCAGGCCGGGCGAGATTGTTCGAGCGATGTACTCGGCGAGCAGCCCGGCGATAAGCGCGGCCCCGAAATCGAGCGTCCGCGTCACCCACACTCCGCGGTTGAACCGGGCCGCGCACCGCTTGTGCGAAGGGATGGCGGCCTCGACCATTCCCCCCGGCAGCATCGACCATGGGCCCTCGATTACGCCGCGTGCGCCGCGAAGGCTGATCACCCCGTCCACACCCTGCAAGCCGCAAACAGGGCAGAGGTCCGGAAATATCGGACGCTGCGCGACCGGGAGTGTGACGTCGTATGACACGCGGCAATGGTTGGCGCTCGGCCGGTGCGCAGAACGGAGTGCGGGCCCGTAGTCCGTTTGAGTGACCCGCGTGTGAGGGCGGCTCCAAAGTCCATCGGAGGCCGCGCCTGTGTCTCGAACGCCCGGGTGGCGGGTTCCTTCCGCCTTCCACCCGGACGCTCGCTTTCTCCGTTCTGCGCCCGCGCCCGGGGCGGCGCGAATCCGTCAGCGTCGCCCCGCTTTGGCGCCGGCCCGGCACGTGTCGTGCACTGCCGGATCAACGCCCGAGTTCTTGCATGTTCGCTCGCGCGGTCCGTGCGGAGCAGCGGCTTCTACTCGTGACTCATCGCTCGTCTCTCACCACTTCCTTCACGAGCACCCCAGCGAATTGCCGCAGTTGAGGCACTTGTGGCAGGTGCCGTTGCGCACCGTAATGGTCCCGCACACGTCGCAGGGGGGACCGTCGCCGGCGTCCTCCATCGCCTTGGTGAACTGGGCCTGGGCCGTCGTGGCGCCTGCGGCCGTTCCGCTTACCGAGGTCTCGATGTTGATGCGCGTCGTCTTGGTCTCAGCGTGCACGTGCCGGTGGGCGGCAACGGCTTCGCCGCGGGCCGCCGGTGACGGCGCAGACTCCGCGAGCTTGACCACCGCCGCGGCGGAGATCTCCTCGACCGACGTGGTCGTGCCGGAGCCGCCGCCATGGTCCCGCTTGGGCGCGTTCATCTCGCGATACCCCGCGATGAACTGCATCCCCATCCAGCGGAAGATGTAGTCGACCAGGCTCTTGGCGAAGGGGATGTCGCTGTTGGTCGTCATGCCCGCCGGCTCGAACCGCTGGTGGGTGAACTTGTTCACCAGGCCCTCGACCGGCACGCCGTACTGCAGGGCGATGCTGGTGGAGGTGCCCAGCGCGTCCATCAGGCCGCCGATGGTCGAGCCTTCCTTCGCCATCGTGATGAAGAGCTCGCCCGGCATCCCGTCCTCGAACAGGCCGACGGTGAGGTACCCCTCGTGCCCGGCGACGTTGAACTTGTGGGTGATGCTGGCGCGGGTGTCGGGCAGGCGGCGGCGCATCGGACGCTCGACGATCCGCACGACCTCCTCCACCTGCTGCGTCACCACCTGCTCGGCCGCGTCGGCGCCGGCCTCGGCGATCTCGGCCGCGGCCTTCTTCTCGGTGCCGGTGTTGGTCGCGGCGTCCATCGTGGTGCTGAGCGGCTGGCTCAGCTTGCACCCGTCGCGGTAGAGGGCGTTGGCCTTCAGGCCCAGCTCCCAGCTCAGGCGGTAGGCGGCCTTGATGTCCTCGACGGTCGCGTCGTTGGGGAGGTTGATCGTCTTGCTGATGGCGCCGGTGATGAACGGCTGCGCGGCCGCCATCGCCTTTATGTGCCCCTCGGGGGCGATGAAGCGCGTGCCGTACTTGCCGCAGGGGTTAGCGCAGTCGAAGACGGCCAGGTGCTCGCTCTTGATGTGCGGGGCGCCCTCGACGGTCTGACGCCCGCAGATCAGGTCGTTAAGCCCGTCGATCTGCGCCTTGGAAAGGCCCAGGTGCTTGAGCAGGTTCCACGAGGGGTCGGCCTTGGCCGCATCGCTCACGCCCAGACGGGCCAGGGCCTCGTCGCCCAGCGCGAAGGCGTTGAAGGCGAAGGAGAGCTCGAACGCGCCGGGGAGGGCGTCGTTGATCTTCTCGATGTCGCCGTCGTTCAGGCCCGTCTTGAGCAGCATCGCCTTGAGGTTGCTCGTCGTGCCCGGCACGGCGACGTCCACGCTCAGCGTGCCGAGCAGGTAGAACATGATCTCGCGGATCTGCTCGCCGGTGTAGCCGAGCGCCTCGAGCGCCGGGCGGACGGAGGCGTTGGCGATCTTGAAGTAGCCGCCGCCGGCGAGCTTCTTGAACTTGACGAGTGCGAAGTCGGGCTCGATGCCCGTGGTGTCGCAGTCCATCAGCAGACCGATGGTGCCCGTCGGCGCAATGACCGTCGTCTGCGCGTTGCGGTAACCGTGCTTGATGCCGAGTTCCAGGGCGTCATCCCACGAGTCGACCGCGTGCTCGAGAAGGTCGGCCGCGTTCTTCACCAGCAGCCGGCCGCTCTTGCACAGGGAGTGGTCGATCGGCACCGGGCGGGTGTGGATGTTGAGGTTCTCGTACTCCGCGCTGGTGCGCTGCACCCCCAGCGCCGCGCGCCGGTGGTTGCGGATGACCCGCAGCATCGCCTCCTGGTCGTCGGCGTACCCGGCGAAGGGGCCGTGCTCCCTGGCCATCAGGGCGCTCATGCGGTACGAGCGGCCGGTGAGGATGGCGGTGAGCACGCCGGTCAGGGCGCGGGCCTCGTCGCTGTCGTAGGCCAGGCCAGCCTGCATCAGCATCGCGCCCAGGTTGGCGTAGCCGAGGCCCAGCGTGCGGAAGCGGTAGGACAGGCGAGCGATCTCCTCGGAGGGGAACGCCGCCATCAGCACGCTGATCTCCAGCACCATCGTCCACAGGTCGATCGCGTGCTCGTACTTCTCGACGTCAAACTGCCGCGTCTGGGAGTCGTAGAGCGTGATCAGGTTGATCGACGCCAGGTTACAGGCCGTGTTGTCGAGGAACATGTACTCGCTGCACGGGTTGCTGGCGTTGATGCGCCCGGCGCTGGGGCAGGTGTGCCACGCGTTGATGGTGGTGTCGTACTGCACGCCGGGGTCGGCGCAGCGCCAGGCGGCGAAGGCGATCTGGTCCCACAGCTCCCGGGCCTTGAAGCTCGGCGCCGGCTTGCTGCTGGTGCGGAAGCGGGTGTGCCACTCCGCGCCCTTGTCCACCGCCTCGAAGAACGCGTCGGGGATGCGGACGGAGTTGTTGCTGTTCTGCCCGCTGACGGTCTGGTACGCCTCGCCGTTGAAGTCGAAGTCGAGCTTGAGGTTCATCCTTTCGCACAGCTCGGCGGCCTTGGGGTCGTGCTCCTTGAGCACCTTGAGCCCCTCGACCATCGCCTGCACCTTCACCTCCTCGCGGACCTTCCAGTTGACGAAGGTCTGGATGTCGGGGTGGTCCATGTCGAGGCAGACCATCTTCGCCGCGCGACGGGTGGTGCCGCCGCTCTTGATCGCGCCCGCGGCCCGGTCCCCGATCTTGAGCCACGACATCAGGCCGCTGCTCTTGCCGCCGCCGGAGAGCTTCTCGTTCTCGGCGCGGAGGTTGGAGAAGTTGGTGCCGGTGCCCGAGCCGTACTTGAAGAGGCGGGCCTCGCGGACCCACAGGTCCATGATGCCGCCCTCGTTCACCAGGTCGTCGTCGACGCTCTGGATGAAGCAGGCGTGCGGCTGCGGGTGGGTGTACGCGTCGTCGGCCAGCGAGACCTCGCCGGTCTTGGGGTCGCAGACAAAGTGCCCCTGCGCCGGGCCGGTGATGCCGTAGGCGAAGTTCAGGCCGGTGTTGAACCACTGCGGGCTGTTGGGGGCCGCGACCTGGTGCACGAGCATGTACGCCAGCTCGTCGTAGAAGGCCTGGGCGTCGTCGGCGGTGTCGAAGTAGTTGTGCTTCTCGCCCCAGTAGCGCCAGCAACCGGCGAGCCGGTGGATGACCTGCTTGGCGGACTTCTCCGGCCCGGTCTTGGCGCGCCCGCTCTCGTCGACCATGACCTTCCCGTCGAGCCCGCTCAGCGGCACGCCCGCCTTGCGGAAGTACTTGCTCACCATGATGTCGGTGGCGAGCTGCGACCACGATTCCGGGACGGAAGCGTCGTCCATCTTGAAGACGACGCTTCCGTCAGGATTCGTGATCTTGCTGGAACGCGTGACCCACTTGACGGTGGAGAAGACGTCCTGTCCGGCGGTGGTGAATTTGCGGGTGATCTTCATGCCGGGAACCCCAAGTCGCTGCGGTGAACGGGAAGCGAGACAACGGACACGAATCCACGCGGGCGCGCCTCTCGGCGAGCCCGGCAGTCAGAAGCGCTCGGCGCGCTTCAGTCGACCTTGGGCAGCGTCAAGCCGCCCTGGTCCTGGTATTTGCCGGCCTTGTCCGCGTACGACACGGCGCAGACCATGTCGGCGCGGAAGAAGAGCAATTGACCGATCCCCTCGTTGGCGTACACCTTCGCCGGCAGCGGCGTGGTGTTGCTGATCTCCAGCGTCACCTTGCCGCGCCACTCCGGCTCCAACGGCGTCACGTTCAGCACCAGGCCGCAGCGGGCGTAGGTGCTCTTGCCGACGCACACCACCAGCACGTCCCGCGGCACGGCGATGTACTCGACCGTCTCGCAGAGGGCGAAGCTGTTGGGGGGGATGATGACGTGGTCGCTGCCGTTGACGGCGGTGTCGATCTCGACAAAGAGGTCGTCGTGGAATGCCTTCGGATCGACGATCGTCACGCCGCCCGAACGCGGGGTGGGGGTGAAGATCTTGAACTTGGTCCCGACGCGGATGTCATATCCGTAGGAGGAAACCCCGTACGAAATGCGACCCGGGCGCTTCTGTGCCTTCTCGAAGGGCCGGATCTCGATCAGCTCTTGAATCTGCGTGTCGCAGAGGATGCCCATCAGATCACCTGTGTTTCGCGGCAAAACGGCCCGCGTTCGAAGCAGTTCGTTGAATCGAAATATACCTTACAAAAACCGTCTGTGCCAGTCGAGCAGACGCTCTCAGGGCAAGGGGCTGAGCATACCACTACAGATCGTATGTTCAACCAGCATGAACCCCAAAATATTGTGTGTTTTTTGTCGCTTACGGTTCAAGACTCTTTGGCCGTTTCGCTAAGTGCTGTGTTTTCAGATACTTGCACATCGTTCAAAAAACATTCACACCCTGAGGAGTTGGGGTATCTCACCCTGTCGTCGACGGCGGATCAATTGTGGAAAACCACCCTCCAAAGAGGGGATCTCCCAAGGGAAAAGGGCGTACAAAAACAGGGGGTCGATGCTGGGACGAGGCGGGCTTTTCGCCGCCCATTATCCAGCGCAGATCGCGTAAACTCTTGGCCCTTGATGGTTTACGACGCTCCCGCGGGCGTGGGTCAGGTGGGGCCCGCAAGACACGGCGTCAGGAGGCTCTTGGTGATCAACAGTGCATCGATGGTGCGTGGGGCGGTCGCGTTGGTGCTGGTCGCGGGGCTCGCGGCCGTCGTCGGGTGCGCCGACAAGGGTCCGACGAGGCAAGCGACCACCAACGTCGAGCTCAAGGTGCGTGACGTTCCGACGCCGCTGCGCGGAACGATCGGCTCGGAAGCGACGCTGCGCGGCATCGAACCGGTGCTCGTCGCGGGCATCGGCCTGGTCGTCGGGCTCGACGGCACGGGTGGCGGGCCGTACCCCGCGGCGGTGCAGGGGACGATGGAGCGCGAGCTCTCGCGCCAAGGGATGGGCAAAGCAGTCAACATCGGCCCCTTCGCCGGAATGACGCCGCAGCAGATTCTCGCGAGCAAGAACGTGGCGGTGGTCGTCGTCGAGGCCGTCGTTGCGCCGGGTTCGCCGAAGGGTTCGAAGTTCGACCTGCGCGTAAGCGCGCTCCCGGGCACCGCGACGACGAGCCTGGAGAACGGCAAGCTCTGGACGACCGACCTGCGGTTCGGGCCCGCGGCGGTGCTCGGGGCGCAGGCGGCGCGCATCATCGGCCAGGGGTACGGCGCCGTGTTCATCAACCCCTTCACCGAGGCCGCGGCGCGCCCGCTGATCGACCCGGGCGCAGCGGGCTCGGACGTGGAGTCTCCCTCGCTGCCGGCGTCCGATGGCGTGGTGCGCACGGTCGGGCGCGTGCTGGGCGGCGGCGTCGTCACCGAGCCTCTGGCGATGGAGCTCGCGCTCGACAACTCCAGCCACGCGCGCGCCAAGGCGATCCAGGACGCGATCAACACGCGGTTCCCCGCGCTCGGCGGCGAGACCACGGCGCACGGGCGCGGGGCGCAGTCGATCGCGGTGAAAGTGCCGAACGCTTACCGCGAGCGCGCGGCCGACTTCGTCAACACGCTGATGTCGCTGCGGATCGACACGCAGTTCAGCACCGAGTACGCCAAGCGATACGTCGACGAGCTCGAGAAGTCCCCCGGTCTGGCCGACCGGTTGCAGTGGTGCATCGAGGCCGTCGGGCCGGAGGCGGTGCCGTTCCTGGTGCGCCTGTACGACCACCCCGAGTTGCTGCCGCGGATGGCGGCGCTGCGCGCCGGTGCACGCATGGGAGACCCGCGCGCCGGGGCGTACCTGGTCCGGATCGCCACCGACACCGACAACCCCGTCCCGCTCCGCGCCGAGGCGGCGGAGCTCACCGGCTTCCTCGGCGGCAGCCCGGCCATCGACCTGGCCCTGCGCGAGCTGGTGAACGCCGAGGACCTGGAGGTGCGGGCCGCGGCGTACGAGGCGATGGTGATGCGGCGCGACCCGTCGATCAGGCGGTCGTACCTGGAGGGGAAGTTCGTGCTCGACGTCGTGCCAAGCACGCGTCCGCTGATCTACGTGACCCAGCAGGGCGAGCCCCGCGTGGTGCTCTTCCACGGGGGCATGGAAGTGCAGCGCCCGATGCTGATGTCCGCCTGGGAGGACCGGCTGCTGATGTCGGCCGAGTCGCCGGGCGAGGCGAGCGTGTCGGCGCCCGCGGCGTTGGGAACGGGGGACCAGGTGCGCGTGCAGTACCGTGACCCGCGGGCCGAGCCGGGAGCGATGCCCCTGCAGGCGACCTGCAACGCCGACGTGGTGAGCCTCGTGCGCCTGTTTGCGCGCAGCGCCAACAGTGAGAATCCCGAGCCGGGCCTGGGGATGAGCTACTCGCAGGTGGTCGGTGCGCTCTACCAGCTGCAGAAGCAGGGCGGCCTGCTCGCGGACTTCGCCACCGAGCGCGACCGGCTGGGCGACCGCGTGCTGGCGGCGCAGAAGGGCATCGTGGGCGAGGAACGCCCCGAGAGCGAGGCCAAGCGCGAGACGATGAAGGAGCGCGCGAAGCTTCTCAACCCGCTCGAGACGAACAAGCCGGCGGTGAACCCCGAGGCCGCGAAGGGGTGGGTGGTGCCGATCACGCCGAAGGCCAAGCCGAAGAAGGAGTAGGCAGGGCCGGGTTCGGCCGACGCGCACGGTCGGCAGTCAGCGGCCCCTTAAGCGGGAGCCGCGGAAGAACAAGCCCCGCGTGCGAACGCGGGGCTTGGCGGCGTGCCTCGTTCCTGTTGTGCTGCAGCGCTTAGGGGAGAGTGAAGTTGTGCTGGTGGCACCGCTCGCCGACGTTCAGCCGGTGCTGGTACCCGGAGCTGACGTGCACGTGGTGCGACGGGTTCTGCAGGTTGGGGATATACCTGAGCGTCACGAGCCACGAGCCGGGGGAGAGGATGTCCTGAGAGTTGTACGTGCCGTCGGCGGCTACACCGGTGGTCAGCACCCTCGCCGCACCGTTGCAGGTGCCCGCGTAGCACCCTTCAAACTGCACGAGGTAGTGCCGGTACATGCTCGGTTGCCACGGGGTGACGCGGCCGCTGAAGCACGGGGCGGGTTGAAGGTTCAGCACGACGCCGGGCAGGCAGTTGCCGGGATAGAAGGAGCCGCAGGGGATGCTCGTCGGCAGCGGCGCTTCCGCCCAGAGTGTGCCGCTGTTTGCGTAGAGCCACGGGGTGGAGGGCATGCAGGAGCGGATGGAGAAGTTCGGTGTGAGCGTCAGTTCCTCGGGTGTGACGTAGTCCCAGGAAATGAGCTGGCACGGGCTCTCGTACGTTGCAAGGATGACCTCGGTCGTCATGCCATTGGTGTTACGAACCGTTCCGCAGATGCCGGGCGGCGTCCACGGGCCCATCTGGATATCCAGCGGCGCGGTGGGGGCGATCGGCACGCACGGGCGGTATGACCTTGGTCCGGGCGGGCAAGCGAGGGTCCTGGTCGCGGTGCCGGACTGGCAGCACCTGTAGACCGTCCGCGCGAGCACCGTCGCTGCGCCGTTGGGGACCCGTGCGAACGCGTAGCCGGACTGTGTGTTCGCGCCCGTCGGCCACCCCGGGCCCGAGTTCGCGCACGTGCACGGGCTTGAGGTGGTCACGCGCTGGTAGCGTGTGCCGTTGGGCTGCACGATCGTGAGCCACACCATGGCCTCTTCAAAGGGGTGACAGTTGTCGAAGACGCACCGCTTGCGGCTGCGGCCCTCGTTGGGCCAGTAGATGATGCCGCCCAGGTCGTGGTAGCAGATGGGGATGATGGGGGCGCGCGGGCTTCCGGAGGTGATGACCGAGCCTTGTGCCGTGGCGCCCCCGGCGACGCCGTGGTTCTGGATGATGGCGGCGTGGTTGAGGGCGGCCCTCAGGTCGACGGCGGCGTCGGTGGCGAGCGAGTCGTTGAAGATGAGCGACGCGTACTGCGCGCCGACGACCGGGTCGGCGCTGACCAGGTCCATGACCATCTGGTCGGTCGTCTCCTGCTGCGGGTCAAAGCGGTGCGCGTGGACGAACCGGAGTACGGCGACGGCGTTGGCCTGAGGGTCCGCGCCGGGATCGGCGTCCGTCGGCGTGCTCGGCCAGGTCGTAGCGGCCGCGCCGAACGTGAACTCGCCTGTGTCCGCGTACGCCTGAGCGACCGCGTCGAGCGCAGAGCCGAAGCCGGGTGTGGGCTCGGGCGCGGGTGTCGGCGTTGGGGTGGGCGTCGGCGCGGGGGCAGGGGGCGGGTCTTGCGGCGCGGGGGGTGCCGGCGGCTGAGCGAGCAGGGCGATCGGGATTGCGACAAGTGCCGTAACGGCACACACAAGGGGGGTGCGCATGCTTGGCTCCTGAGGGCGGATGCGAGCGAACGCTCGTGATGCTGAGTATAAACAAAGTGCTGCGATCTGCCAATATTGGCAGCGTGTTGCTTCAAGAAATAATGCATTGCATCCACGGAATGGATGGTCTCGATGTTGGTGGTGTATTTGGAGTGCGAGTAATACGTGCATTAACTCGTGTTAGCGTCAGAAAGTTGCGCGTTTGTTCGGCCGCGCCGCCTGATCGGCGGACCTCGTCACTGGCGCATGCGTCCGTGATTCTCGTGCTCGCAGCTTCGGCCGCGATCGCCTGCCGCTCGCCGGGCGGAACCGCGACCCGCGCAGTCAGCCACCGCGGCGAGCGTGCGCTCGTACATGGGGACGCGGGGTCGAGAAAGCAGAAAAGAGACCGTTGGCCCACGCCATGCCCGTAATAGAGGACGCCGTGGGATCGATGAACGGGTGAACTTCGCTTCACCCGCGATTGACGACCGACTCACGGGGTCGACGCGCTAAGGGTGCAGCTCACCCGACGCGGACCGTGAGTGCACGTCCCGCGTCGGGTGCGGCTTTGGAGCACCCGCATGGCACGCGCCCGGTCCGCCGCATCACGGTCCAGTTCCTCGGCCGGTCGCGCCCGTTCGCGGAGCACCAGCGTGCCCGGCCGCGGCACCGCCCCGAAGGAGCGGTACGCGCGCCCGCCGTTCCCCAAGCAGCACCAGCAGGCGCCCGGTCTTGAGTCGCGGCTCAGCCCCCTGCCCAAGTGGCGCGGCGAGCGGTACAAGCCGGGGGTCAACGGCGGCAAGCTCAAGGGAATGGCGGCGCTGATCACCGGCGGCGACTCGGGGATCGGGCGGTCGGTCGCGTACCTGTACGCACGCGAGGGCGCCGACGTCGCGATCGTCTGCCTGCCGCAGGAGGAGAGCGACGCGGCGGAAGTGGCGAAGGCGATCAGGCGGCTGGGGCGGCGCTGCCACGTGATCATGGGCGACCTTGTGGACGCCGAGTTCTGCCGGCGCTGCGTCCAGGAGACGGTGGAGGAGCTCGGTCGGCTGGACATCCTCGTGCACAACGCGGCGTGGCAGCACCGCAAGAAGACCACCGAGGTGCCCGACGACGAGCTCGACCGGACGATGAAGACGAACATCTACGCCTACATCCGCCTGGCGCGGGCGGCGATCCCGGTGATGAAGCCGGGATCGAGCATCCTGGCGACCGGGTCGATCGTGGGGCTCCAGGGGTCCGATGGGTTGACGGACTACTCGGCCACCAAGGGGGCGATCCATGCGCTGACCAAGACGCTCGCGGAGGAGCTGCTCGACAGGGGGATCAGGGTGAACTGCGTCGCGCCGGGCCCGGTGTGGACGCCGCTGAACCCTTCCGACCGCGGGATGACGCCGACCAAGGTCTCGCACTTCGGCGAGTCGAAGTCGTCGTCGCTCATGCAGCGCCCGGCGCAGCCGGAGGAGATCGCGCCGGCGTTTGTCTTCCTGGCGAGCGGGGCCGACTCGAGCTACATCACCGGCGTTGTCCTGCCGATCACGGGCGGGCCGGTCTA
>DASPMT010000002.1:0-5909 GCA_035626935.1 Phycisphaerales bacterium
CAGCTTCGCGTACCGGTCTCCTCCTACGCGGGCCGCTTCCGTCCAGAACTGGTTGTGGGCTTGTCCGAGCAACGCGTCATCGCGCCTGCACACCTCGGCCGCCAAGGCCAACTCCTGGGCAAAGCCCCGCTTCCCGTCTGCGTTCCACAGCGGGCGCAACTTCCGCCCAAAGAGCTCGATCGCTTCGCCTTCGTCGTAACCGATCAGCACCTGCCCTTCCGCGACGTCACCGGGTTCGATGCGTTTGAGGTCCACGACCATCGCCAAGACCGGCCAGTCGTCGTTGGCCGCGCGCGGCATGCGGAGATCGTCGCTCTCTAGCGCACCGCCCGTCTGCACGAAGCGGCTGCGCGAGGCGTTGTGCCCTCCGGCGCCCCCGCGGTCTGATGCGCCGGTCCCCGCCAGGTAGACCCGCCCCCAGTCAATCCTGCGCTGGTCGCCGGCGTGCTGCAGCACCGGCTGCTCAACCCGCCCCAAGCTGAGCACGTCCCCGCACGCGGCGACGCGGTGGCGCGACCACGCGACTTTGTCATCCGGGTTGTTCGTGCACCATTCCCCGGAGAGGTCGAGATACACGCGGACGTCGTGGGGGCGCTTGTCCGGGCACGATGCCCGAAACTTGACCACCGAGACGCTGCGCGACGCCTGGACCATGTCGTCGGCGACGCCGGTAAGGCTCTGCGGGGACCAGAACTCGACGGCGAGGTTGACGCCGCCCGCCGTAAAGAGGTAGGAGGTCTTGTCGATCGTCACCCCACCACCGATCCGCTCAGCAGCCGGCGCTTCCTGGGGCGCAGGGCCGCACCACCTGTAGGCTTTCCCGTCCACCCACACCATTCCCGACATCCCCATCGGCGTTCCCGACCAGTGGCGCGGCCAGTTGTCCGTCAGTTCGTCGGTCATCGACCAGACGCTGAAGTACGGATCGTGCGTGATCAGGGGCCTGGCCGCGGGCGTTAACGCCGCCGGCTGAGCACACGCAACACCCGCCAGTACGCTCGCAGCCGCGCAGCAGAGAAGGTTCATGAGCCGAGTCTACCAACCCACTTGCGCAACCTTGCTTGCCTTTCCCGCGCGTCTTGCGCTTCAACTACCCGATCAGGCCTCGACCAGCTCGAACCACTCTCCCTTGCGCACCACCGTGAAGAAGGGGTGTCCGGCCTCGTGGTCCAGCGCGAGCATCCACCCGCGGTCCGCCGCTTCGTTCAGCAGCCAGGTGCGCGTCATCGTGCTCATGTACGGGTCGACGTCGTACGAGAGGTTGTAGGCGGCCCCTACGTGCCAGCGGCTGGGGAGAACGTCGGGCACGTAGACAACGCTCCGCCCCCGCTCGTCGGCAAACCGCACGGCCTGCTGGCCCCACGTGTGGCCCGGCGCCAGAAAGACGAACAGACCCGGCAGGACCTCGGTCTCCCGAGCCTCCTGCGGCAGAGGAGTGTCGGTGCGCAGCGGCACCACGCCCGGCCCGAACGGCGGCGGCGACTCGACGAGCCTCACGCTGTTGCGCAGCGGTTCGAGGTTGTCGGGGAAGTAGGTCTTGGTCATCACGCTGGTGTTGTTCATCGCATCGAACCACTCGCGCCGCTGCACGATCACCTCGGCGTTTGGGAACGACCGCACCACGGCGTGCTCGCCGCGCGGGGCTCCCATGGATTGCGCGCCCCCTACCCACTCCGGCTTCTCACCCGCGCGGGCGAGCCGTGTGAGCCCGCCGGCGTGATCGAAGTGCAGGTGCGTCGGGACGGCGGCGCCGATGTCCGTCGGGCTGCACCCCACTTCTTGGAGCGCCGTCAGCACGGTTCGCCCGTCCAGTCCGAAGATCGCCCGGCTCTTCTCGTCGAGTTTGTCCCCCGAACCGCTCTCGATCAGCACCAGCTTGGGCGAGGGGCGCGCCTGGGCGCCCAGGGACAGCACCGGCTCGTCCAGCCGCTCCAGCAGCAGGCAGTTGTGGCCGAGCGTCATCCGGTTCTTCTCGTCCACGGCAACCGTCTTGGACCACACCACCTTGGGGATCAGCCCAAGCATGCAGCCCGCGTCCAGAAGCAGCCGCCCCGCACGCAGCAGCGTCACCCGGTACCTGACCTGTCCCGCTTCGCTCATGGTGGAGCGTAGAGACGCTCAACCCGGAGGGCACAGGCGTCCAATGGAGCGAATTGAGCTCAACCAGGTGGGGTAGCAGACGAGGTGAAACCTGTTCTCCCGCTCGTGAAACTTTCACGCGCCCCTCACCCGCTGTCTCCAACAACAGAGTGCCCCACGAGAACCGAAAGGAACTTGAAGGGGTGCCGAAGACCCTCGGAAGCAACGTCAGAAATGACATTGAAGCTGGGGGTTTTCTTTTGCGCTCAGCGCCTTGCACGTTCACAAGCTCTATCCGGGCGCTTGCTGAAGCTCTTTACGCCGCCGGCTTGAGCGCCAGATAGATCCCCTCTACTCCCGGCACATCAGGGTCCTGCCACGCCACGAGTTTCTGCTGCTTCATCAGCTCGAGCATCGCCAGGAACAGGCCCACGGCCTCGGGCTTGGTGCGACCGGTGAAAACACGCCGCAGCGACAGGCCGCGGAGCGTGGGGCCCGGCGCGCCGTCGACGGTGGGCGGCACGAGGTCCACGCCGTCGCGCCCGAGCCGGTCGAGGATGTCCTCGGCGTGGATCTCGATCGGCGTCTCGTCGTCCTTCACGTGGTGCTCGCCCACGCGCGAGAGGTCGACGGTCTCGATGATCCTGGCGAACGCCTCGACCAGATCGATGAGGTCGAGGTCGTCGATCTCGACCGCGGCGTTCTCGTCGGCCTCCGCCGCCGGCGCATCGGGGACGGCGGCGGCCGCCGCCGGGAGGCGCGACTCCCACAGGACCATCCGATCCTCGAGCGCGCTGGCGGCGTCCCGGAACTTCTTGTACGCCAGGAGCTGGCGCACCAGGTCGGCGCGCGGGTCCTCGGCGGCGGCCACCGCCGCCAGCGGCGCCTCGGGCGCGCCCTCGTCGATCTCCGGCTTGGGCGCCAGCATCCGCGACTTCACTTCCATCAGCGTCGCGGCCATCACCAGGAACTCACCCGCCTCCTCGATGTCGATGCGCACCAGTTGCTTCAGGTACGCCATGTACTGGTCGGTGATCACGCCGACGGGGATGTCGTGGATGTCCACCTCGGCGCGGCGGATCAGGAAGAGCAGCAGGTCGAGCGGCCCCTGGAAGGCGTCGAGCGACACGCTGTAATCGGCTCCCCCTCCGCCGGCGGTGTGATGAGCGGTCGCTGGAGCGGTGGACATGCGCGGCCTCCGTGCCGGTTCGCGGCGGAAAACGCCGCGATTCAGGGGCTCTCCGAGCCCGCCGGCGTCGCCGCAAGTGTATTGTTCGCCGATGCCCGATGCGAGCCGCACCCAGCACCGATCCGGCCCCTCCGCCGCACCGACTCCGGGCGGGCCGGCGCGAAACGCCGAGCACGCAGGGGAGCCAGCGGGGGTCGAGGGCGATACGCGCCGCTCGGTCGAAGCCGCGCTCGCGCGGCGCGTGATCGCGTACTCCGCCGCCGCCGTTTCGGGCCTGGCGGTCGGCGCTGAGTTCCACGCCGCCGTCACCATTCTTGAGACGTGCGCCCGCAGCGGGGGGACCGTGCTCGTGACGGGGCTGGGAAAGTCTGGTCTGATCGGCGCCAAGATCAGCGCGACGCTCGCCAGCCTGGGGATCCCGAGCCACTTTGTTCACCCGACGGAGGCTGCGCACGGCGATCTCGGTAATTTCCGCCGCTCCGACGTCGCCATCGCTCTGAGCTACAGCGGTGAGACAGAGGAGGTTGTCACGCTGGCCAGCATCCTCAAGCAGGACGGCGTGCGGGTGATCTCGATCACGGCGGGGCCTCCCGCACCGGGCTCTCCACCATCGGGCCTGGCCAAGGCGAGCGATGTAGCGCTCTTCACCGGGCGTGTCGAGGAGGGGGAACAGGCGGCGGGCCTCTCGCCGGCGCCGATGGCGTCCACAACGGCCACCCTGGTGCTGGGTGACGCCCTTGCCGAGTGCGCCGCGCACCGGCTGGGAGCGGTCGACGACTTCCACCGGCGCCATCCAGGGGGGTCGCTCGGCGAGTTGAGCAAGCCGGTGATGGACATCGTCCGCTTTGTCGCCGGCAAGAGCCTCTTCACCGTGCCCGACGACGTGACTGTTTCCGATGCGCTCAAGCAGAGCGAACCACCGGGGGGGCAAGGGTCGCCGCTGCGCCGCGCGGGGGCCATGCTGCTGATCGACCGCGCCACCGGTTGCCTCACGGGCCTTTTTACCGACGGCGATCTTCGCCGATTGGTGGAACGCGACCGGGCCGCGCTGGACCGCCCAGTCCGCGACGTGATGACGAAGAGCCCCGGCACGCTCCCTGCCTCGGCGCTTGTCAGGGACGCCGTCCGCATGGTCCGTCAGTTCCGGCGCGACGAGGTCCCGGTGGTTGACGACGCCGGCCGCCCCGTCGGCCTCCTGGACGTGCAGGACCTGGTCGCCATGCGCCTGGTGAAGGAGGAGCGGTGACGATCAAGACCGACATCGAGCTGATCGCCATGGATGTAGACGGCGTGCTCACCGACGGAGGGATCGTCTTCGACGACAACGGGCTGGAGACCAAGCGTTTCAGCGTGCTGGACGGCTTCGCGATCAAACTCGCCCAGAAGCTGGGCATCCATGTCGCCATCATCACCGGACGCACCAGCGGGGTCGTCACCAGGCGCGCCGCGGATCTTGAGATCGGTCACCTGATTCAAGGCAGCAAGGACAAGCTCGCCGACCTGCGCCGGCTCTGTGAGACCCACCGGCTCAGCATCGACCGGGCGGCGTACATCGGCGACGACTGGCCGGACCTCACGGTCATGCGGGCTGTTGCCCTCGCCATCGCCCCGGCCAACGCCGTGCCCGAGATCAAGAGAATCGCCCACGTGGTGACCGCCGCGCCGGGCGGTCACGGCGCAGTCCGCGAGGCGATCGAGCACATCCTCCGCATCACCGGCCGCCACCAGCAGGCCCTCCGTCTGTACGATCCAACCTCCCCCTCCACCGATGGCCAACCAACCCGTCCCACATACTGACCTCCGCAAGGCGGGGCTCGCTGCCGCGCTGGTGGTGGGGCTGCTGCTCGCCGCCGGCATGGCGGTCGTGGTGCTCACGCGGCCGGCACCGGCTCCCGCGCCGCGGCCTGCCGGGCCCGCTCCCGGCTCCGGGCCCGAGGTACCGCCCGACATCGTCGACCGGGGCGTCAGCACGCGCACCGCCAAGGTGCAGTTCGCCGACAGGAACGATCCGGGCCGCGCCGCGGGGATGATCGAGTGGTCCAGCCTCGAGCCGGTCTCGCAGGTGGAGAAGTTGCTCACCGAGCCGCGCGGGTATGTCTATCTCCGTGATGGCGGGCTCATCGTGGTCTCGTCGCGCTCGGGCCGGCTGAACACCACGCCGAAGGTCGAAGAACCGCAGTCGGGACGCTTCGAGGGGGGCGTCACGCTCAAGCTCTACCCCGCGGGCGCCGACCCCAAGACCGACCTGCCCTCCCTTACCGCCACCAGCGAGACGCTCGACTTCGACATGCCGTCGGCGTCGATCGCCACCACCGGCCCGTTCAAACTCGTGTCGACGTCCTTCGACATCGACGGGCGAGGGATGCGTCTGATCGTCAACCAGGTCGAGGAAGGGATCGAGCGATTCGAGGTCGCGCACGTCACGAAGGTGCTCTTCCGGCCCGACGCCAAGGACCCGTTTTCGCCAAAGGATGGCGCCACGAAGAGCACGGGCGCCAAGCCGACGGCCAAGGGACCCGACCGCTTCCGCACGTACCGCGCCGTGCTCGATGGCGCCGTCAAGCTCACGCAGGCGGGGCGCGTGATGACGGCCGAACGGGTCGAGGCCTGGGCGCACCTGGTCAACAACCGCTTCGCCGAC
>DASPMT010000003.1:0-2834 GCA_035626935.1 Phycisphaerales bacterium
GTCTTCATTCACGGCCTGCTTTGGACCCCACCCCGGCAACCGGGTACACTTCCGCCCGCGCGACAGAGCGCACGTTCACAGGGGTATAGTGTAACGGTAGCACATCTGACTCTGACTCAGCTAGTCTAGGTTCAAATCCTAGTACCCCTGCTTCACTCAATGACCCTTCGGCGCGCCGCCGGAGGGTCTTGTGATTGCGGTCGCGGGCTTCTCCGGTGCCGGCGCATGAGTCGCCCCTCACCCTCCCACAATGCCCCTTCTACGCCGCCCTTCCCACCCTTCTGCGGGGCGAGACGGGAGGATTCACCGTGCTGGATGCAGTGCTGCGGGCCACGGTCATCTACATCTTCCTCATCGTGGTGTTCCGGCTCTCCGGTCGCCGCACGATCGGTCAGGCGACGACGTTCGACCTCATGCTGCTGCTGATCATCAGCGAGGCCGTCTCGCAGGCGCTCGCCAACGAAGACCCTTCGCTGAAGCGCGCCGTCACGCTGGTGCTCACGCTCGTGCTGCTGAACGTCCTCTCTTCGTTCCTAAAGTTCTACAGCCGCTGGTTCGACAGGCTTGTCGACGGCTCGCCGGTCGTCCTGGTGCGGAACGGGCGGATGCGCCACCGTGCCCTGCGGCGCACCCGCGTGGACGAAGAGGACATCATGGAGTCTGCGCGGCTTGAGCAGGGCGTGTCGCATCTCAGCGATATCAGACTCGCGGTGCTCGAACGCAGCGGGCACATCAGCATCGTCAAACGGAACGACCGAGACGAGGCGCGTTGACGGCCGACAAGAGCGCGGCTCTTCTACGCGCTAGCCGGCTGACTCGCCGCCTGCATCGCCCGGCACGCGGCGGGAAAGCACCACCGTGTAAGCGAGCCCGAGGTAGTACATCAGGACCTCGCGGAACTCCGACAGGTTGTTCTCCAACCCGCGCCCAAGCCCGCGCCCGGCCAACTCGTGAACGGCAGAGCGGATCAGCAAGGCCGACAGCAGCACCAGGCCGAGCGACCAATGCGGCACGATGTACCGGACCCAACGGTTAGTCGAAGTCCGGAGCACAAACGGCGCAACAATGAAGAGGGCGACCGCTCCACCCGTTCCGACCGCTTTGATGTAGTGAGTGAGCCTGCCCTTGTTGTGAAGGTTGACCCGCGCCATCTCGTCCGCTGGTGCACGCGACCACCACCGGTAGATGTGCATGCCATAGTCCATTTCCTCAAGCAACAGAAAGGTTGCGCCGAGCGCCACCGCCACCATCATCCCGCGGACGGTCTTGTCGGGATGCCGGAACACCGACAAGACCGCGACGATGACCACCCCGAGCAGAACGGCGTTCTGCAGCATCTCCAGCGCGCCAAACTCGCGCCGGCTATAGAGCGAGATGCCCTCAATATCCGGCGCGGCGACGAACGCCTGGAGCACCGGTACGCCTGAAAAGTACATCGCCGCCAGGATCCCGGTCACCCCGGTCGGCAAGGCAAAGTACCAGAAGAACCTCCGCCACCCCACCCGCCACCACGGCTGACCGCCGCGCCCAACAACCACCACACAAGCCTCCCTTCGACGCCGGAGCCACTGGATCCGGGCCACCCTTTTCAGCCACGAACGCCTGCCCCGCTCCTCAGGTCGAGCCAAGCCTAGCGGCGTCCTGGACCGTGCGCCGGGGGAGGCCGGGCCATGCGGGTTGCGTGCTCATCCCCTGGCGGTGGGATTCTCGCTGCCCGAGGGCGCATAAACGCGGCTTCATGCCTTGCTCACCGCAACGCGAGTTGACGCACACTTCAATGCCCAACCGTCGACAATACCGCTTTTCAGAGCAACGCACCCGACCCATTCACGCAAGCGACGGCATTCAGTAAGACATCTTTACCTCGGCCCCTCGGCTGAGGCTGACGGCAACCAGCGAGCCCTTCGTCACACTTCCCAATTGGCGAAGTGACGCAAGCACCCCGCTGGAGGAGTGAGCGACGATCGTCCGAGCTGTCCCTGCTCCGTGCTTCTCCTCAGGACGGTTGAACGGGACGCTCCGCGAGGGATGGGCATGCGTGAAGCGGAGACGCTCGAGCAGGCCTTGGATCTGCAACCAGCGCCGACCCGGGGACCGCGCGGGCGTGCCGCCTGAGCACGCTCTACCGGTCGGCGCCAGCCCTTGCGTCGCCGGACTTACGCTCCGCGCGAACCGTGGCCGGCACCCCGGCGCAAGGGTTTTCAAAGTGGAGCGTTGTCGCCGATCGCTCGGTGGCGCAGCTCGCGGGAGGGAAACGATCAAATCTGTAAAGTGCGCGCCCGCGCAAGCGTGCCAAAGCCGCTCAACGGAGGCGGCGCCGCGCGCCACCCCGATGGGTGCCGCGTGGCTTGAGCAAACTGGTCGTCCGCGAAAAAACGGCAATGACATCGTCGCGACACCGTTGTGCCGGCGCTTCCCTTTCGATCCGATGCAGCGCGGCGTGCGCGCGACACAGGCACGCTTGATCGGATCGGACCCTACCCCTGCGCCTCCGATCCGCGGTCCGCGCTGCTCGCGGGCGGATACCCGGGCGCAGGGGTTCTTTTTTTTTCACGACATCACGCTCATCACCGTCGACGGCCGATCGGCCATACGGTGTCGTACTCGACAGCTTGGTGTCTCAAGGCGGCTGTCAGCCCGTGCGCAAACACCGCGCAACCCGCGCCGTGTTCGGGCTACACTCGGCGGAATCCGTCGCCGACGCCGCCTGCAGCACCATGAACCTCCTCGACATTCTCCAGCCCGATTGCATCAAGGCCCCCCTTGTGGCCACCGACAAGCGCGCCGCAATCCACGAGCTGGTCGACGTCCTTTTCGCCGCCGGAAAGGTCGCC
>DASPMT010000004.1:0-5062 GCA_035626935.1 Phycisphaerales bacterium
CCGGCGTCACCGGCACACGGGCCGCCGTCGCCGTCGCCATGATGCTGCGGGCAAGCGGGTGGTTGCTGCTCTGCTCGGCCGTCGCGGCGGCCGACAGCAGCTCGGCCGCGTCTACGCCCGGAGCGGGAGCCAAGCGGCTGACGGCGAACTTGCCGGTCGTGATCGTTCCGGTCTTGTCGAACACCACTGTGTCGACATCGGCGGCCGCCTCCAGGTGCTTGGCCTCCTTCACCATCACACCGAGCCGGGCCGCCGCGGCGAACGCCGCCACCATCGCCGTCGGGCTGGCCAGCAGCAGGGCGCCGGGGCACGCGACAATGAGCACATTGATGGCGCGGTTGACGTCCTGCGTGAGGAACGCCGCGAGGAACGCCAGCGAGATCGCCACCGGCACGTAGAACGACGCCACCTGCTCGATCAGGAGCTGCCGCGGGGTCTTGGTTCGCTCGGCGCTTGCGATGAGTTGGCTCACCTTGCCGATCGTCGTCTCGCCGCCGACCTGCGTCACCCGCAGATCGATCGTGCCCGAGAGGTTGGTGGTGCCGGCGTAGACGGGATCGTTGACGGCCACCTCGTGCGGAGCGGCTTCGCCGGTCAGGGACGCCTGGTCCATCGTGCTGCGGCCGCTGGTCACCACGCCGTCGACCGACAGGTTCTCGCCCGGCCGAACGCGCACCGTGTCGCCGATGACGACCTGGCTGAGCGGGAGCTCGACTTCCTGCCCGTCGCGCACCACACGGGCGACGTTCGGCGTGAGCTTGACCAGCTCCTCGATGACGCGCTTGGCCGAGATGCTGGTGCGGTTAAGGAACTGATCCGCGACCAGGAGGATCAGCGCCAGCCAGCCGGCGGCCTCGTACTGGCCGACGGCGACCGACGCGATGATCGCCAGGCTCGCCAGGCTGCTCGTGCTCGCACGCCCGCGCATCATCTCGCGCCAAGCGGCGCTCACCATCAGAGAACCGAGCGCAAGCGCAGCCACCAGCGCCAACGCCTGCACAACCTGCTCGTGAACGACGCCGCCAAAGACGGTGCGCCCGAGGAAAGCGGCCACAAGGAGCACGCCGCCCAGCAGGTACAGGACGAGCTTGCGCTCCGACTTGATCTCGTCCGCGTGCCCGCAGCACCCCGGCCCGGAGTGCTCGTGATCGTGCGTGTGGTTGTTGTGGACGTGCAGGTGGGTGTCGGTGGCCATAGATGTGGTTCAGGTGAGAGAAGACGCTCGGGAACGGTCCGGCCGGTGGTCCGCCGGAAGAACTCGCGGCGGTCAAATTGGAGTCGTTTGGAGCCGGGCGGCTATCGTAGCAACCGGCTTCTCCGACTCCCCACCCCTTACGCCGACCGCACCCGACCGGTTCTCACGCTTTCACCCCCCCGGCCGACGGCTTACCGTCGAATCCCGACGCACCGGACCCTGCACGCGCAAGAACATGACCGCCAACGGCCTCCACCGCGACCGGCTGAACATCACGATCCTCGGGATCGGGCAGATGCGGCTGGTCTGCGCCGGGATCCTCAGTGATCTGGATAAGGGTCGCGCGTGGCCCGCATCAGCGGGTGGGCGCCCCCCGCGCGTGACGCTCTGGGGCCACGACGCCGGGCAGGTGGAGGCGTTGGCCCAGACGCGCCGCAGCCACCGGCTTCCGGGGTTCACACTGGCCGAGTCGGTGCGCGTCGCCCTCAAGGACCGCGATGCGCTGGCCGACGCCGACCTGATCATCGCCGCGGTGCCGGTGCAGTTCTCGCGCGGCGCGTGGGAGCGCGTACGCGCACACGTCCCGCGCAAGGCCGGCGTGCTGAGCGTCGCCAAGGGGATCGAGAACGGCACGCTGCTGCGCCCGCTGGAGATTATTGCCGAGGTGCTCGCCGACGACCCCGACGCCGCGCCGCGGAAGATAGCTGCGCTGAGCGTGCCGACCATCGCGCCCGAGCTCGCCCGCTGCCTCCCGGCCACCATGATCGCGGCTGGAGAGGTCGAAGCCTTCCGCACGCTCGTGCAAGACCTGTTCACAACGCGGTGGATGCGGATCTACACGACCGCCGACGTGACGGGCGTTGAGCTCGCCGGCGCAATGAAGAACGTCATCGCGATCGCCGCCGGCATCCTCGACGGCCTGCAGGCTGGATGCAACGCCAAGAGCGCGCTGCTTGCACGCGGCCTCGCCGAGATCGCCCGCCTGGGTGTCGCCATGGGGGCCTCGTCGGAGACGTTCTTCGGCGTCGCCGGGGCCGGCGATCTCGCCACCAGCTGCTTCAGCCCCGAGGGGCGCAACCGCATGTGCGGCGAGGCCCTTGGACGCGGCGTCCGCCTGGACGAGTACCTCTCGCGCTCGCAGCACGTCGTCGAGGGCGTCGCGACCACCCGGAGCGTGGTCGATCTCGCCCGAAAGCACCGCGTCGAGATGCCCATCACGCAGGCTGTTTCGTCGGTGCTCTTCGACGGCTTGGACCCGATCGACGCCATCGGCCAGCTCATGACGCGCGAGCCCAAGGCCGAGCGGGTCGGCTGAGCTCTCCCCCCCTGTCTAGAGCCCGTCCTTCGCGGTTAGCCGCGCGGCGAGCGGCTGTCGCATGGCGGATGCGGCCCCCGGACGGGCGCCGCCTTAAGGAGCCGCCCCATGCACCTCGTTTCCGCACGAACCCTTGCCGTCGCCGCCTTGATCGGCCTTCCCGCCGCCGCGCTGGCGGAGTCAACGTGCCACACCATCACGCTCCCCGGCACGTTCGACGCCCTTTACAACGGCAACGTGCAGTCCGGCGCCACCGTGACCGCGGCCAACGTTGCCGACTGCAGCGGAGCCGTCCGTGCGCTCGAGATCTCCTGCAGCCTGCAGTCGCTGCACGCCAACACCTGGGCGAGCGAAGCCCGCTGCGACATCACGCTCCCCGGCGGCCAGGTCGTCACGACGCGCCTCTGCCGCCTCGGGGACACCTTCTCGCAGTTCCCCACCTCGCGCGTCCGCGTGGCCCTGCCCGCCGGCACGACCAACGCCGACCTCACCGGCGTCTGGAACTTCCGTTTCCACGATTCGTTCAACGATTCCGGCGGCCAGCCGGAGTGCCGCATCGGTTCGTTCCAGGTCAAGATCGTGACCGAATCGGTCCCCGTCGCTCAGAAGACGCTGGTCGTGACAGACGGTGTGCACGTTGAGAAGACCAACCCGCAGGTTGACACGGGCGCGCACGCCCGCACGATGATCAAGATCGACGCACCCGCCATCCAGGCCGGCACCGGTGAGTACATGCGCGTCGACGTCACGCCCTCCGTCGGCGCACCCGGGCCCAACCGCGGCTTCGACCAGCCGTACGCCGGTCCGTGGACCGTCGCCATCTACAACCAGAACGGCGAGGTGCTCGCCAGCAGCGGCGGCTCGCTCACGTTCAACTTCGGCGCCAGCGGGCCCGACCAGAAGGACGGCAGCGCCGGCACGATGGCCGCCGGCCCGAGCATCAGCGGGCCGCTCTACGTGTCGATCACGCCCTGGGCGGTCAACATGGAGTTTGACTACGACAACCCCAGCAGCCCCCTCTATCCACAGTACCTCGACCGAAGCTACCCCCCGTTCGGCGTCCGCGGCCAGGAACCCGCGATCGGCTACTACGACTACAGCGTCCGCGTTCAGCGTGGACAGGAGGCGACCGATCCGGTCTGGCCGGACCTGTCGACCGTGTACACAAACCGTCCCCTCTCGACCAATGTCACCCTTGCATCGCCCGAGGAGCTGCGCCTGGTCCGGTTCCGCCTCCCGGGCCCGGTACTCCGCTCCGCCGGCGACTGGCTCGACATCGACGCCTCGCTGGGCAACTTCCAGTCCGTGCTCCCCGCCGGCACCCGCAACGACACCGAGATCGCTCTCTTCGACGCCGTGGGTAACCTGATCGCCTCCGACGATGATGACGGCGGCAACTACGGCTCGGCGCTCTCCTTCGGCGCAACGGCGCCCACCCGGCCGCCCGCGCCCGTCGGCCCCCTCGGCCTCCCCTTCGACGGGCGCGACGGGGCCAACCTCCCCGCCGGAGAGTACTACCTCGCCGTCACAGCCTACAACGCCACCTTCGCCGACGGGTTCGGCGTGGCGCACACCATCGTGCCCTCGAGCGTTTCCGGCAACATCCACGTGACCATCGCGGGCCAACTCACGCCCGTCTTCCAGTGCGGCGCGTCCGACATCGGCAGCCAGGGCGGCGTCGAGGGATACGACGGCGTCCTCGACAACAACGACTTCGTTGTCTACATCGACCGGTTCTTCGCCAACGACCCCCGCGCCGACGTCGGCAGCACCGGCGGCGTCCACGGCGACGACGGCTTCTGGGACAACAACGACTTCGTGGTCTTCATCGACGACTTCTTCACCGGCTGCATCTGAAGCCGGACTTCATGTGAGTCCCTCACACGACGGCCGGGCGCCTCGCCCGGCCGTCGTATTCTTCCGGCATGAGAACGACCCTCGTCGCCGCGCTGCTCCTGGCCGCCTCCTCCACCGCCCTTGCGTGGGACGCCGCCGGTCACCGGACCGTCACGTGGCTCGCCCTCGACGCCCTCCCCCCCGATGCGCCCGCGTTCCTTAAGGAGACGGCCACCCGCGAAGCCGTGACGTGGAACGCCGCGGAGCCCGACCGCTGGCGCGGCGAGAAGAACCCGTTCCTCATGAACGGCACCTACATGGACCACTTCCTCGACGTCGAGGACCTTGAGCAGTTCGGCCTCTCCCTCGACACGCTGCCGATGCTCAAGCACCGCTACGTGCGGGAAGTCACGCTCGCGCGCGCCAAGTGGCCCGCGGGCAAAGACGGCACGCTCAAGCCGTACGACGAGAAACGCGACTCGGCGGGCCAGCAGGAGTTCCCCGGCTTCGTCGCCCACGCCATCTGCGAGCAGCAGGCCCGCCTGGTCAGCCAGTTCAAGACCTGGCGCATGCTCCAGAAGCTGAACGACCCCGACCGGGTGCCGCAGCTCCGCATGGCGGAGGCCAATATTCTCAGCACCATGGGGATCCTCGCCCACTACGCCGGTGACACCGCCCAGCCGCTCCACACGACCAAGCACTACAACGGCTGGCTC
>DASPMT010000005.1:0-5024 GCA_035626935.1 Phycisphaerales bacterium
GGCCCTTCTCGCCGACCTCGAGATTCACGCCCGCGACTCCGCGCTCCTGGCCGATGAGCACCGCGCCGCCATCTCAACAGCCGACCCCGCCGCTCTGGCGCGTTGCGTCGCCGCTCAGCAGCAGGCCGCGGCGCACCTCAACCAACTCGAAGCCCGGCGCGCAGCGTTCCTCCGCTCGCTCGGCCTCCGCGCCCCGGCGCAGGGCGGCCAGGCCGTCACGCTCACCCAGCTCGCCGCCCTCGCCCCCAAGCCCCGCGCCGCCGCCCTCACCGCCGCCGCCGCCCGTGTCCGCACGCTGCTGGCCGACGCCGCGCAGCGCCGTGAGTCGGTCCGCCTCGCCGGCCTCTCGTTGATGGCTCACATGCAGGGCATCATGCGCCAGATCACCCGCAACCTCTCCGACACCAAGACCTACGCCCCCCCAACCGCCCGCCCCGCCGGCTTGGGCGTCATCCCCAACGGCACCCTCGACTTCATGACCTGACCGACCGCGCGCTTCTCACGTCTCGCGTCTCGCGTCCCGCCTCGGAGCTCCCCATGTCCATCAACTCCGGCTTCTCCATCGCGCGGACCGGCCTTCTCTCGAGCCAGGTCGGCCTCCAGGTCGCCGGCAACAACATCTCCAACGCCAACAGCGTCGGCTTCACGCGCCAGCGCCTCGACCTCTCGCCGCTCGCCGACCAGCGATACGGTAACCTGCGGCTCGGAACCGGCGTCAACACCCTGGGCATCCGCCGCATGACCGACCGCGCGCTCCAGCAGCGGTCGTGGAACGCCGCCAGCACCTCGGCCGCCGCCGATACCGCCCAGCAGCAGCTCGAATCGCTGGAGAACCTCCTCGGTTCGCTCAACGACTCCGACACCACCTCCGGCGAGCTCGACGGTCCCAACATCTCCACCGCGATGACGTCGTTCTTCTCGGCGTGGTCCAGCCTCAGCCAAGCCCCCAACGACGCCGCCCGCCGCCAGCTCGTCATCAGCCAGGGCGAGTCGCTCGCCGACTACTTCCACAACACCCGCGCGTCGATCGTCAGCCAACAGGGCACGATCGACACCGACCTCAACGCCTCCATCGAGCGCGCCAACTCCCTCCTCTCGCAGATCGCGGAGGTCAACGGCCAGATTCTCACCGGCGGCGGCGCCTCGGCCTCCGGCCTCCTCGACCGGCGCGACCAGCTCGTCGGCGAGCTTTCCACCCTCTGCGAAGTCACCGTCAATGAACAGCCCAGCGGATCGGCCGACATCCTCATCGGCAGCACCCCGCTTGTCAACGGCGCCCTCTGGTCCCCGATGACGCTCCGCACCCGTGTCGAAGGGGGCCAGACCGTCACCGAGGTCGTCGCCGGCGAGAACAACGACTCACTCGCCATCACCTCCGGCCGCATCGGCGCGCTCCTTTCCGCCAAGCAGACCGGTTACCAGTCCATTATCAACAAGATCGACGCCCTCGCGTCGCAGATCATCTACCAGACCAACCGCGCCTACAGCCGCGGTTCCGCCGCGGTCGCCCGCAGTTCCTACTCCGCCGACCGCGCCGTCATCAACCCTAACCTCGCCTTCAACGACCCCGCCAACTCCACATTCAGTCCCCTCGCTTTCGCGCCCGGCAGCGGCCAGATCGTCGTCGAGGTCGTCACCGGCACGGGCTCGACCGCCTCGCGCCAGCGCACCACCATCCCCATCGATCTCGACGGCATCAACAGCGCCAACACCGCCGGGTACGCAGACGACACCTCCCCCGCCGACATCGCCGCCGCCCTCAACGCCGTCCCCAATCTGACGGCCACCATCGACGTCGACGGCAGGCTCCAGGTCACCGCCGCCGCCGGCTCCACCGTCAGTTTCGTCGACGACACGTCCGGCGCCCTGGCCGCCATGGGCATCAACTGCTATTTCACCGGCTCAAATGCTCAGGACATGGGCGTCAGCGCCGATCTGGCTGACAACAGCCTCCTGAACGTCACCACCCTCGACGGCACGACCCCCAACGCCAGCGGCATCGCCATGGCGGTCGTCGCCCTGCGCGACCAGACCAACAGCGACCTGGGCGAAGCCACCTTTTCAGGCTACTGGGACGCCGCTACCCAGACTGTCTCCGCCAGCGCTAGCAACGCCAAAACCCAGTCCCAGGCGGCCGGCGCGGTCAAAGACTCCCTCGACAGTCAGGTCTACGCCCTGACGGGTGTCAACCTGGACGAGGAAGCCATCAACCTCGTCCAGTTCCAGACCATGTACTCCGCCTCCGCCCGCTACGTCGGAGTTCTCCAAGAGGTCACCCAAACCCTCCTCGGCATGATCTAACCCTCGCCGGCCGTTGGCCCGCGTCTTGCTCACGTCTCGCGTCCAACGTCGTACGCCTCCCCATGAGCATGATCCCGTCAAATCTTGCGCGTGTCCCGTCGTTCCTGGCGTCGAGAATTGCGCTCGGCAGCCTCGGGCGCACCAACTCCGCGCTGCTCAACACGCAGACATCCCTCTCTTCGGGACGCTCAATCAACCGCGCCAGCGACGACCCCATCCGGGCGTCCTCCATCCTCTCGCTCAACGACCGCGCCCACCGCACCAACCTCCACCGCCAGAACCTGAGCTTCGCTCAGAACATCCTCGACACCCTCGAATCCCCCCTGGCGAACACCCAGACGCTCGTCAATGAGATGTACAACCTCGCGTCCGGCGAGCTCACACTCGGCGAGCCCGGTGAACGCCAGGCCATGGCCGCCACCGTCGAGTCCGCCATCCGCACGCTGCTGGACAACGCCAACTTCTCGTCCCAGGGCCTCTACCTCCTCGGCGGAAGCACGCCCACTTCCCCCCCTGTCACGCGCACCAGCGACGGCGCCTACCGCTACACCGCACGCGGCTCGGGCCTCCTCTCCGACCTCGGCATCGCGGACCAGATCCCCCTCACCCTCGGTGGTGACACCGCACTCGGCGAGACCTCCGCTCGCCAGCGCGGCACGCTTGACCTCAACCCGGCGCTCACCGCCACCACCCGCCTGTCCGACCTCCGCGGCGCCCGCGGCCTGGGCGTAACGCCCGGCGCTGTCCAGTTCAACTTCAACGGCGGCCCCGCCGCCACCGTCGACCTCACCGGCGCAACAACCGTCGGCGAGGTCAACACCCGCCTCGCCGCCGCCATCGCCCAGTACGAGACCGACAACTCCGTCACCATCCTCGGCCCCTTCGGCGTCGACACACTCGGTGAGTCGATCAACATCGACGTCGTCGCGGGCGGCACGCTCACCTTCTTCGACGCCGCCACCGGCAGCACCGCCGCCGACCTCGGCCTCTCCCAGGCCGCGTTCACCCCCGTCAACGCCAACGGCGCCGCAACCGACCCGCGCCTCACGCTCGACTCGCCGCTTACCGCCCTGAGCGGGGTCAACCTTCCGCTCGACTCGATCCGCATCCGGTTCCGCCGAAACGACGGCACCGGCACGTCCGTCGACGTCGACCTCTCCGCCGTCAACACGATCGACGACCTCCGCAACGCCATCGAGGTCTCCGCCCCGGGCGTCCGCGTCGAAATCAACTCCGCCGGCACGGGGCTCGACATCACCAGCGAGCTCGCCGGACGCACGGTCTCGGTCGAGGACATCGCCGGCGGATTCAGCTCAGCGCAGCAGCTCGGCATCCGCACCTTCGCTTCAGACACCCCCATCTCGGTGTTCAACAACGGCCGCGGCGTCGAGATCGTCGACGGCAAGACCGATCAATCCGGCGCCTACGACCGCGACCTGAACACCGACTTCCGCGTCACCCTCGGCAACGGCCAGCACTTCGACGTCGACCTGCGCCCGCAGGACATGACCGACGTCTCCACGCTCCTGGCCCGCATCAACGCCGAGTTCGCCTCCCAGCTCGGCACCCAGCCCAACCCCGCCTTCCCCGTGCTGGCCGCCGGGCAGTTCGACGCCCGCATCTCCGCCGGTCCCAACGGCATCGCGCTGTTCTCTTCCCTCGCCGGTCCGATCGAGGTCGACACCCTCAACAATTCCGGCGCTGCCGAGCACTTGGGCCTGAAGACCCTCACCCTCGAAACCGCCACCGGGGAGTATGTCGCCCAGGACCGTGCGGGGGTGCGCGTCAACAACCTTTTCACCAATCTGGTCGATCTCCGCGACGCCCTGCTGCGCAACGACACGTCTGGCATCCAGTTTGCGGCACAGGGTTTGCGAGCGGCACAGGACCGGCTCACCTCCGCGCAAGCCATCGTCGGCTCGCGCAGCCAGCGACTCTCGCAGCACCTTGAACGCCTCGAAGACAACGACGTGCTCGACAAGAAGATCCTCTCGAGCCTCCAGGACACCGACTTCGCCGAAGCCTCCGTCAAGCTCTCCAGCCTCTCTCTCCAGCTACAAGCCACTCTCCAGTCCATCGGCGCAGTGCAAGGCAGAACACTCTTCGACTTCCTGAGCTGAACCTCAGCGGGTCGATTCGCAGAAACAGGCCGCGGCATGGTCGCCACGGCAACGACAGGATGTCGCCCGGCGGGAGTCGCCGGGGGCGCAAACAAGGCTGAGGCCTATTCACTCGGAGCGCAGCATGGACGTCAAGACCACTCGATTCGGAACCGTGACCATCGCCGAAGACCGCGTCATCGCCTTCCCCAAGGGCCTGCTCGGGTTCCCGCAGCACACGCGCTTCTGCCTCCTCGAGCCCGCCGACGACGCCTGCTTCTTCTGGCTCCAGAGCTGCGACGATCCCGCGCTCGCCTTCGTCGTCACCGACCCAAACTTCTTCGTTCCCGAGTTCAGCGTCCCCATCCGTCAGGAGCAGATGGAGGGCATGAAGCTTCCGTCCCTCAACGACGCGCAGGTCTTTGTCATCGTCAACAAGGTCGACAACACCCTCACCGGCAACCTCCAGGGCCCGCTGGTGATCAACACCCTCACCCGCACGGGTGAGCAGTTCGTCCTCGCCGAGAAGCGCTGGACCACCCGCCACACCCTCGTCCGCCTCAACACCAACCAGACCCAGGCCGCCATGAGCGCCTGAGCCCCCCCCCCCCCCCCCCCCCCCCC
>DASPMT010000006.1:0-12155 GCA_035626935.1 Phycisphaerales bacterium
TCCGGGGCGGGTGAGCCGCTCGCGTGGGTCGTTCCCGTCCCCGCCGTTCCGGAGCTCTTTACCACTTCCGACGGAACCTTTGCGACCGCGAGAGCGCTGACGCAGCCTGAACTCCGACTGCACCAGACCGGGGAGCTCAGCTGTGTCCTCCTGACGATGGCCTTCGCGGCGCTGATGGCCGTGGCCGCCCTCCGCCTGAATCCGGGCGTGTCGCTGCGTCAACGGACCGCTATGTGTGCAGTCCTTGTGGTCGCGGGTTTTCTGACGTGTGCTGTGCTGCTGCTTCCGTCGCTTGCCTTCAGCCGCTCCAGCGACAGCACAGGCTCCGCAGCCCCGGTAGTGATCGTCAAGCATCAACGCATCGGGACCCTCGACGTTACCGTGGTCCGCACCGGCGCGGCCGAGGGGGTCGCTCCCCTTGCAGGCTGGCTCCGTGCCGCGGGGTGCACGATTCCCGAGGCCGCGATGCCGGCGATCGCCGCGTACGCCCGCGAGGGTTGGGTCTTCGTCGCCGCGTGCCTTGCGCCCGGCGGGGGAAGCCACCTTGAGCCGACGCCGCTGGTAATGAGGTTCGCTTCCCGGCAGCCCGTCTACCCGATGCGCCTTACCGGAGCAGGCAACGGCCCGCTGGGACTCGAGTTGTGCATCCTCGCTGACGGCATGGCCGCGGCGCCCGGCATGACCGCCGCCCGCTCCAGTCCGCTCGGCGCGGCGGGGGCTGCGCCCGCGGGTTCCGCGGTGCCGCTTCTTCACAGCGGGATGACAGAACTTGCTGCGCTCGGCGGTTCGCCCGCGTGGATGACGCGCCTCACGAGCACGTTGACGCCCGCTCAGCAACGGGCCGACATCGCTCTTCATGTCGGCCTGGCGGTACGCCTGCGCGAGCGGCTGTATACCCCCGAGGGGGCCTATCAATTCGGCGTCGGCGTCGACGTCGGCGCAATCGTCATCGTGATAGGGATTGTTGCGCTGTGCGTGCGGGTCTGCATGAGGCAGTGGACGTCGCGGCGTGTGACGATCGCCTTGGCATGCTGCGCCTTCGCCGGGTGCGTCTCCGGCTTCCTGGCGGCGCAGCTCGTCCCGCGTTTTCATGGCGACGTCAGGTATGGCCCGACGCCGGAGCGGGTGCAGAGCCGCGCGGCGCGATCCATGGTGATGGAGTCCGTCGGCGATCTCTCGGCCCTCCGCGCCTTGATCGACCGTGAGCGAACGGTGGAAGCGTCCTCTTACGCCGGCTTGCCCCCCGAGGGGGACCAGCCGTGGGGATACACCCTGCGCGCGGACGAGAAGGGTGACTGCTGGGTCGATCTGTACGGGCCCGCGGGCGAGCGTACACAGAGCGAGCCGCTGTACGGGATAGGCAGCAAGAAGCCCGAATGAGCGGGGCTTGATCGTCGCGCGGTCCGTGCTTCACCCGGGGTACGCTCATTTCACGACATGGCGCACCCCCAGGTTGTAGTTGTCGGTGCCGGTGTTGCCGGCCTTGCGGCCGCCCGTGTTCTCGCGCAAGCCGGTCGCTCGGTCACTGTCGTCGAAGCCCGCAACCGCGTCGGTGGCCGCATCTGGACGATCCACCACGGGTACGGCACACCGGTCGAAGCGGGTGCGGAGTTCATCCACGGCCACCCCGACGCTACGTGGGACCTGGTCCGCCAGGCCGGGCTGCTGCCCTACGACGTTCCCTTCGAGCACCTGCAGCGCAAGCACGGCAAGCTCACGCGTCTGGAGGATTTCTCCGCGGCCATCGGCCCGGTGATGGAGGGCCTCGCGAAGCTCACCGGTCCGGACATCTCCTTCGCCGACTACCTGCGCACTCACGCCAGGTCGCCGGCGCTGCGCGACGCCCGCGCGATGGCGACGGCGTTCGTGCAGGGGTTCGACGCGGCCGACCCGGAAATCGTCAGCGCCCGCTCGCTGGCCAAGGAACAAGAAGGGCTTGGTGACGTCGGCGGAGAGATGCAGTTCAGGCTGCTCGACGGGTATGCCGCGCTCGCGGAGTGGCTGGCGGACCAGGCGCGGAGCGCTGGTGCGGTCATCCGACTTGCCTCGCCCGTGGAAGAAGTCCGCTGGTCGCCCGCGGGTGTGGAAGTCGTCGGCGTTACACAGCGCGGCCGCGGCTTCCGACTCAAGGCGGCACGGGCAATCCTCACGCTCCCGCTCGGCGTGCTGGCGGCGTCGTCAGGTCTTGGCACAGTCCGTTTCACGCCCGAGATTGCGGAGAAGCGGGGTGCGATCGGCAGGCTGGGCTATGGGCCGGTCGTCAAGGTGCTGCTGCGGTTCGGCCACGCATTCTGGGAGGAGCCGGGGGCCGCGGCAAAGGCCAAGGCGGGCAGGGGGTATCGCGATCTGTCGTTCATGAACGACCCCGGCGCCGACGTTCCCACCTGGTGGACCCTCAGGCCGTTGCGGGCCCCGGTCCTGGTCGGTTGGGCGGGAGGCCCGGTCGCACGCGCCCTTTCCAGCCGCGGGCGCGACGGCATCCTCGCGGCGGCCATCCGCTCGCTCTCCGGCCTCACCGGGCAGTCCGAGCGGCGGCTCAGGTCGCTCGTCGTAAGAGCGGAGGTGTTCGACTGGTTGATCGACCCGTGGTCGCGCGGCGCGTACAGCTACGAAGCGGTGGGGGGCGCTCGGGCGCGGCGCGAGCTGGCCAAGCCGCTGCGCTGCACGTTGTACTTCGCGGGAGAGGCGACCGACACGGCCGGCCAAGCCAGCACGGTCGCGGGCGCGATCGCCAGCGGCGTGCGAGCCGCCGAAGAGGTTCTTCGTGCGCGGCCACGCTGACTGCGCGAGCGGGTCAGCCGCGCATCACCCCGAGCAACTGGCGCGGTGACCGCCGCACCAGCACCCACGCGGTCGGCGCCGCTGCAGCGACGGTGATCACCACAACCGTCAGCCAGGCCCATGCCGTCGCGGCGTAGGGGGGTCTGAAACCGAATTCCACGCCCACCGCCGACGAGGTCACGTTCTGTCCGCCCCAAGCGGCCTGCAGCCCCAGCCCCGTGCCGAGGACGCACGCCGCCAGCGCGATCACCAGCGCCTCGGCGATGACCAGCCGCCCGAGCAGCCAGCGCTGCGCTCCGACTGCGCGCAGCACGCCGAACTGGTACGTCCGCGCCTGGACGCCCGCGATGATGATGTTGGCGACGCCGAAGCTGGCGATCACCAGTGCGCCGATCGCCACCAGCGAGAAGATCTTGAGGGAACCTCCGATCATCTCGTGGACGTGCTTCTTCAGCCACACCGCCGTCCCACCGGCGATCACCCCCGTTCCCTGCAGCCGCCTGACGGCCGTGTAGGTCTTCTCGGGGTCCGCGCCGGGCTCGAAGTTGATCTGCACGAGGCTGATCGACTCGTTGCCGAAGCAGCGTTTCAGGTCTGCGCGCGTGCCGAACACGCTGTTGACCGCCTGCTCGACGTAGTTCTCGCCGATGTCGAAGAACTTGCTGGCGATGTCGAGCCCCGGGCTGGTCACCACGCCCACAACCTCGAACTCAAAGGGCGCTCCGTTGTCGTCCTTCAGTACAAGCTTGTGGCCCAGCCCGATCTTCCTGGTGACGTAGAACTCCTTGGCCACCAGCACGCACCCGCCTTGCTTGAGCCTCGCAACCGCCGTCTCCTGGTCTCCCTGCACCCATTCGACGCGGGTCATGGAGAAGAACGTCTCGGGCTCAAACGCCATGAACGTGGTTTTGTACCTCGTAAGGCCGGAGATCCCGAACGCGTCGGTGCTCACCGTCTGCATCGTGATCGCGCACGCGTCCTTCACGCCTTCGACGCGCCGGATGCGGTCCGCCGTGTCCGGTTTGATGCTCAGGCCCGTCACGAACGCGTCGGGGAACACGAGCTTGTCGAGCCAGAACTCGAGCACGCTCCGCCCGTTGGTCCAGATCGACACCAGCATGGCGAGCCCCACCATCATGCTCGCCGCCGTGAAGCCGTGGCGGAACGGCGTCTGGGCCAGCGTCCGCTCCAGCAGGCGCGGCGGCAGACGCAGCGCCGTCGAGATCATGGGCGATACAAGCCGCGAGACGGCGACAGTGAGGGGTGTCCCGAGCGCAAAGTACCCGATGAGCATCGCCGGGATCGCGATCGGCACGTAGAGCCAGAAGAACCCCTCGGTGTTCGTCGGGCGCGACGCCACGATCGCCGCGTGCAGGCACAGCAGCGCGACCGCCGCGACCAGCATGGCCAGGATCACGTCCGGACGCGGCGGACGCGCCCGCGCGGCGAGCCCCTGCAGCGGCGACACTCTGGCGGCGCTCCACGCCGACCACAGGGCCCCGATCACGCCGGCGCCGACCGCTCCGAGGGCGGCGCTCACCACGCCGGGCACGCTCACCGCAAACCCTCCCGGGAGTTGCGTCGGGAAGCGCGAGACCAGGAACGCCGCGCTTGCGACCCCCAGCGGCACGCCCACGACGGCGCCGGTCGCTCCCACAAGCAGCCCGGAGATCACCTGCGACGCTGCCAGCTGCCTGCGCGTTCCCCCGATGCACCTGAGCACCGCCAGCTCCCGTGTGCGCTCTGACACTCCCGTCGTCATTCCCGTCGCGATGATGAACGACGCCGCGATGAACGCAAACACGCTCGCGACCAGGAGGCCGACCTGCGATGTCTGGCGGTTTGCCTCAAAGCCCGCTGTCACCCGCGCCGTGGGCTGCAGGATGAGCGGGCGGGGTATTTCGGGGCGGTGGGAGGCGACAAACCGCTCGGCGTCGGCCGCGGCGGCGTCCTCCAGGACGATCTCAACCTCGTGCACCGCTCCCGGGTGATCCCCCATCCGCTGCACCGCGGCGAGCGTGAGGTACGCCGGCGTCTGCGCTCCCAGGTACTGCGACAGCGGCGGCGGGCGCACCGTGCCGACGACCGTGAGCGTGTCCTTCTCTCCAAACCGCACCACCTCGAGCTTCTGGCCCACCGTGAGGTTCAGCACCTGGGCGGTGCGGACGTCCAGCACAACCTCGTCGTCGGCGGCCAGCATGCGCCCGCTCTCGACGTCGAAGCGCCGCAGCCGCTCCTCGCGGCCCGGCATCACACCGTACACGATCGAGCGGTGGTCGAGGTCGGCGGCCGGGTTGCGCAGCACCATCGAGTCGATCAGCCGGCCCGACACCAGGCGCACGCCCGGCCATCGATCGATCGTGCCGATCACCGACGCGTCGAACTCCGCGCGCCCCGGGTGGGTGAGCTTCAGCGTGCCCGCGCCGATGGTCTCGGTGATCCGCTGCTCGAGCCCGGCGTTGATCGACGCGATCGCGCACCCGATGGCGCAGACAAGGGCGGCGCAGAGCGCAACGCACGCGCACAGCAGCGCCGTGCGCCCGCGTCTAGCGGACAAGTTGCTGGTAGCGAGCCGCCACGCCGCCGGCATCGGTGCCCTCCGTATCGAACGAACCGATCATCCGCCCGTCCTGGATCACAAAGACGCGGCGGCAGTGCGCCGCGGCCGCCGGCTCGTGCGTCACCATCACGACGGTGGTGTTCTGCTCCGCGGCCACCTGCGCCAGCAAGGCCCAGAGCGCCTCGGCGCTGCGGCTGTCGAGCGCGCCGGTCGGCTCGTCGGCCAGCAGCACCGCGGGCTGGTAGAGCAAGGCCCGCGCGATCGCTACGCGCTGCTGCTCGCCGCCCGAGAGGGAGTCGGGCCGGTGGGTGGCCCTCTGCGCTACGCCGAGCGCCTCCAGGAGCAGCGTCGAACGGGCCGTCAGCTTTGCCGGGTCGTCACCCGCCAGGACGCCCGGCAGCTCCACGTTTTCGCGGGCTGTCAGGGCCGGGATGAGGTTGAACTGCTGGAAGACGATCCCGATCCCCGTGCGCCGGAAGAGCGTGAGCTCGCGCTCGGACAGATTCTGAAGCGTCCGCCCACCGACCTCGATGGTTCCCTGGTCCGGCGTGTCGAGCGCGCCCAGCAGGTGCAGCAGCGTGCTCTTTCCCGAGCCGCTGGCGCCCATGATCGCGTAGAACCCCGGCGTATCGATCGTCAGGTCGGCGCCGCGCAGGGCCTGCACCGTGCGCCCGCCTGCGCCCCGTCCCCCCAGCCGGTACGACTTGTGCACGTTCTGGCAGCGGATCATGCGGAGCTGGGTCGGCCGGCGGTCCCCGCCGGGCGACGGCCGCCCGGAAGTCCACGCGGGATACGCACGCTCAGTGCGCCGGGTTCGCCTTGTCGTACGCGTCCGCGTTGCTGAGTTTGTCCAGGCCGGAGCGGTCGGTGATCTTCAGCTTCACGAGCCAGTTGGCGTAGGGGTCGGTGTTGAGCAGCGCCGGGTTGTCAACGAGCGCCTTGTTGACCTCGACGATCTCTCCTCCGGCAGCCGAGTAAACGTCGCTTGTCGTCTTTACCGACTCCACCTCGCCCACGATCCCCCCCGGAGCCACCTTTGTGCCTACCGGCTTGGTGTTCACGTACGTCACATCGGTCAGCGCATCGACGGCGTAGCGGGTGATGCCGACGGTGCAGGTGTCGCCCTGCACCTTGTGCCATTCGTGCGACGCGGAATAGAGCAGGTCGGCCGGTGAGCTCATGGGTGGTTCCTTGAATTCGGACGGGTCGGGCCGATGGTACGCCACCGCGAGCCGCTTTCCGGATCGTCGTCTGCGCCGGTCCGGTGGCGGACCCCCTCCGGGGTGTGTACCTTTTGTTCGCATGCCACTCGCCCTGTCGGCCAGCGCCCTGAAGAGTCGTCTGACCACCGCCAAGACCAGGGGTGCGGGCAACGCCAACCTCATGACGCTGACGGAGCTCCCCTCGTTTGTTCGCAACGAGTTGGGGCTCACCGGTCTCCTTCTGACGACCGACCTCCTGGTGGGCGCCGACCGCACGCGCCTGATGCACATCCTCGAGTCGGCCGACAAGGCCGCGTGCCCGGTGCTCGCGATCGCCGAGGTGAACCCGCTTGCGCTGGCCGATCCTGACGACCGCAAAGGGGACGCCGCCGTCGAGCGCTGCCTCCGTGTCGCCCAGGCGGCGCACTGGATGGGATGCTCCGCGTTCGCGGTTCCCGTCCTCGCGCCCGACAATGAGGATGCGATGGAGCAGGCTGCCGACCGCCTGAAGGGGGTTGCCCGCAAGGCGGAGAAGCTTGACTTGAACCTCTGCATCTCGCCAGCGGCGGGCCTCACCAAGACTCCCGAGAAGGTCGGTGAGCTGCTCAAGAAGATCGGCGGCTTCCGCATCGGCACGATGCCCGACTTTGCGGCCGCGGCCGACTCTGTCGACCGCATCGCCTACCTGCGTCGGCTCGTGCCTTACGCAAGCATGGTTGTCGCCAGCGGCGTGAAGTTCGAGCCGGCGGGTGGAGCGGGCGGGGGAAGCGGGACCAAGGCCGAGCCGACGCCGAAAGCGAAGCCGGCGAGCAAGGCGAAGGGGAGGGGCAAGGCCAAGGTGGAGGACCCTGAGGACGAGCCGCCGGCGCCGGCCCCCATCGAGGTCAAGCACACGGCCTACGACATCCGCGAGCTCGCGTCGGTGCTGGTTTCCGTCGGTTACGAAGGGCCGATCGCGATCGATCACCGCGGCAGCGGCGACCCGGTGCCGGGCATCCTGAACATCAAGGGGATCCTTGAACGCCTGTTCGACACCGGCGTCGATGACGACGACGTGCTGAGCGTCCTGACCAGCGAACTCGGCGAGCTCGACGAGGTGGAGGACGAGGAGGCCAAGGACGGCAAGGAAGAGTGACCGCCAGCCGACGGGGTACGCTGTGAGAACGGGCACGACGCACGAGCCGCTGATGATCGACGCGACCGCCAAGCCGGGTGGAGGAGGTGGCGGAGGGCCGCTCCCCGACCGCTTCGTCGTGACCATCGACGGTCAGGCGTCTACGGGCAAGAGCAGCGTGGGGCAGAAGCTCGCCCGCCGTCTTCATGCCGCTTTCCTCGACACGGGCGCGATGTATCGCGCCGTCACGGCCTTGTGCATCGACCGAGGCGTCGCTACCAGCGACGACGAGGCGGTGCTCGAGCTGGCCAAGCAGGCCGACATCTCGTTCGACTGGTCTTCCTTCCCGCCCAAGCTGCACGCGTTCGGCGTGTCGATCGCCGACCGGCTGCGGTCCTCCGCGGTCGACGGCCAGGTGAGCGTCGTTGCCGCGATCGGACCGGTGCGTGAATACCTGGTGCAGCTCCAGCGCTGGACCACGCATCAACGTCCGCGCCTGGTGACCGAAGGGCGCGACCAGGGGACGATCGTTTTTCCGGACGCGATGGCCAAGTTCTTCCTCGTCGCCGATCCGGAGGAGCGCGCTCGCCGCCGCTGCGCCCAGAACCAGGCCGCCGACTACGACGCGATCCTGCGAAACCTCATCGACCGGGACCGGCGCGACTCGTCCCGGGCCGTCGGCCCCATGGCCGTAGCGCCCGACGCAGCGGTCATCGACACCACCAGGATGACCGAGGAGCAGGTCGTCGACCACCTCGAGTCGCACGTCCGTGCCGCCGCGAGCCGGCGCGCTGCGCGGGGCGGCGGGGGGCACTGACGCGTGCTGGAGGGGTACAAACGCCGCAACCCGGGGCGGTCGCTGGGGGCGATGCTCTTCTTCGGCTTTTGCTGGTGCGCGTGCCTTGTCCTGATGAAGCTCTTCTTTCGGCTGCGCGTCCGCGGCGGTGAGAACGTGCCCGCCGACGGGCCGGTGTTGTACGTGCTCAACCACCAGTCGCACCTTGACCCGGTCATCGCAGGCATGGGGATCACGCGCCGGCACGCCAACTTCATCGCCCGGTCGACGCTCTTCAACCACAAGCTGTTCGGGGCCCTGATCAGCGCGCTCAACGCCGTCCCGATCAAGCAGGGCTCGGCGGACATGGGGGCGATCCGCACCGCCATCGAGCAGATGGAGGCGGGGCGTCTGCTCATCATGTTCCCGGAAGGCTCGCGCACGCCCGACGGGGCGATGCACGCGTTCAAGCGCGGGGCGTGGCTTGTCCTCAGCCGCGCCAAGCCCACCGTCCTGCCCGCGGCGATCGAGGGCGCGTTCGACGCGTGGCCGCGCTCGCGGAAACGTCCCACGCTCTTCGGCAAGCGGGTGATGCTCCGCATCGGACAACCGATTCCCGCGCAGACGCTCCTCGACATGGGCCCCGACAAGGGGCTCGCTCACATCCGCTCGCTCATCGAGGCGATGCGGATCGAGTCCGCCCGCGAACTGGCCGCCGGCGGGCATCCGGTCACCACCAAGCCGATGGTCGATACGGAGACCGACTGATGCCTTCGACCCTTTCGGGCATCGCCGGCGGCAAACGGACACTTCTGGCCGTTGCTGCACCTGTCGAGGTTGAGGCCGTTGCCGCCGCCTTTGGCGCTTCGAGCAAGCTCGGCCCGCCGGGCTCGGCGCCCGTCTGGCGCCTGCTCGAGCTCAGCGAGGAGTTCGACCTTGTGATTACCGCTGTCGGCAAGGCTGCGGCCGCGGGGGGAGTCGCGCGCGTGCTTGAGCCCGCTCGGCACGGTCTGGTCCTCAGCGTGGGTGTCGCGGGCGCCTTGAGGGGCACGCGGGTGGGGCAGGTCGTGGTGGCGGACCGTTGCGACCTCGCCGACGACGGCGTGATGGGCGCGTCGGGGTTCATGAACCTGGAGCGCATGGGCTTCGGGCCGTTTCCCGGCCTTACCTCTGGTGCGATGGTCGACGCGAGCGTCCGAGAACACCTGGCGCCGGTTGCCGACGTTCTCGGACCTGTCGCCACGGTCTCAACCTGCTCAGGGACCGACGTATTGGCGGCGGCCCTCGCGGCACGCGGTTTTATCGCCGAGGCGATGGAAGGGGCGGCGACGGCGCTGGTCGCGGAGCGCGTCGGGGTGCCGTTCGGTGAGCTCCGGGTCATCAGCAATACCACCGGCGACCGAGCTCGGCAGAGCTGGGACCTGCGCGGCGCGCTGAACGTCCTTACGGCGGTTCTCGGTCGCCTCGCCGGTCGCTGAGCGCGCCGATAACGCGCTCCGGTGCGTCTGTGACGCCTGCGCAGGTGGAGGGAGCTGCGCCGCCGTTGAGCCCCGCTCACCACCCCGCTCCCGCGTGCCGATCACACCGAGGCAGGTCCTGTTGCGCACGCGCGTGCTGCGCGGTGGGGCCGTTGACTCGGAGGTGCACCGTGCCGTTCGGACTCCACAAACTCGCGGGTCTCAGCCCGTGGTCCGGCGGAGGGCTGGTTGCGGTCGACCTGGGCGGGCAGTCGCTCAAGGTTCTGCAACTGACGCCCGGCGACACGCCTCAGCTCATCGCCGCCGGCTGTGTGCAGACGCCGCCCGAGCTCTCAAACGACCCGATGCGCCGGCTCGATTTCCAGTTCGAGCAGCTCCCCGGCCTGCTCAAGGCCGCGGGCGTCAAGGCCAAGCGAGCCGTCTGCGCCATCCCGTGCGCGCAGATGGTCTGCCGGCACCTGCAGGTGCAGCCGGAGGGGAAGCAGTCGATCGGTGAAGCAGCCCGCTTCGCCGTCGCCATGCAGCTCGGCTGCGAGCCCGGCGCGTTGTCGATGCGGGAGATCGCCGTTCCTGACACGACCGTCGGCGCCGGCAAGACCGAGGTGATCGCCTTCGCGACGGCGGCGAGCGTCATCGCCCGTCTCATGCAGGGGCTGCGCGCCGCCAAGCTCGAACCGGTGGGCATGCAGAGCGAGTTCGAGGCCGTCGTCAACGTCTTCCGGCCGGTCAACAAGCGTGACACCGACGCCGACACGACCTCGCTTTACCTCGACATCGGCTCGACGATGACCAAGGTCTGCCTCGGACACGGGCACAGGATCGTCTTCGCCAAGGCGATCGCCCTTGGCGGCAAGTTCCTCGATGCCGTCGCCGCCAAGCAGGCCGGGTGCTCGGTCACCGAGGCCCGCGCGCTGCGGCTGAGCCTCAACCAGCTCACGCGCACCGCCCCCTCGGCGGCGCCGACGGTGGAAGGCGGCGGCATGGCGGTGCTCGCGGCGGCGATGCGCAGGGAGCAATCGGAGTCCGCCGGCGGGGCGGTCACGATGGCCGCGCCCGCGACGTCGATCGACGCCGTTACGGCTCTGGCCAACCACGCCGAGCGCACGCGCAACGCCGTCGACCTCACCGAGCCGCTCCGGGCGCTCACCGACGAGATCGCCCTCTGCGTGCGCTACTACGAAACTCTCTTCCCCCAGCGGAAGGTGCACCGCACGATCTTCGTCGGCGGCGAGAGCCGGCACGTCGCCCTGTGCCAGCACATCGCCCGCATGCTAAAGACGCCCGCGCACGCGGCGGACCCGCTCGCACGCATCGCCCGCGCCGGCAACGAGCCGGTCGTCGGCGTCGACATGAGCCAGGCCCAGCCGGGCTGGGCGGTTCCCATGGGCCTGCTGATGGCCCCGACCGATCTGTAACCCATTCTCCCTCGCACAGGACCGGTTCCTTCTCCCCAGCACCCACGACCGACGACGACTCTGGAGCACGCATGAGCAAGCAGCCCAACAGCTTCCTTCCTGAGGAGTACCTGCGTCGCAAGGCCGACGCCCGCTCGCTCATCATCAACCTGGTGCTGTTCGGCGCCGTGCTGTCGGTAACCATCGGCGCGTTCGTGGTCAGCAACCGCCGCTGGAACGAGGTCCGCGCCGAGCGCGCCAAGGTGGACCTGGACTGGAAGAACGAGGAGCTCAAGATCGAGCAGCTGAAGGTGATGGAGGCGCAGAAGGCCGCGCTGCTCTACCGCGCCAGCGTTACCGCCGCTCTGCTCGAGCGTGTACCGCGTTCGATCCTGATGGCCGAGCTGATCAACCGCATGCCCGACAACGTGACGATCACCCAGCTCGACATGGTCTCCAAGCGCATCATCGAGCAGCTCAAGCCCGACGCCGCCAAGGCGGCCGATGAGGGCCGCAGCCTGGTCAGCAAGCTCGCCGGTCCGAAGGACGACAGCAAGGCCGAGCAGGTCAAGGTCCGCCCGCCCCGCCTGGAGTTCGCCTTGAAGATCGAGGGCACCGCCCTGAGCGACACCGAGGTCGCCGACTACCAGGCGGCCCTCAAGAACTGCACGCTGCTGGACCGCGTCGACCTGGTCTCCACGGAGGAGGCGATCATGAGTGAGGTGCCGATGCGCAAGTTCCGGCTCGAAGCGCAGATCCGCGCCGACGCCGACGCGGCGTCGATGCAGCCGGTCAGGGCGGAGAAGGTCCGCAACGCCATGGACACCGTCGCCGAGCGTGCCGACAACAAG
>DASPMT010000007.1:0-4088 GCA_035626935.1 Phycisphaerales bacterium
CAAGGAGCAGGTCAGCGACGAGGAGGCCAAGGAGCTCGAAGCGAAGATCGCCAAGGGTCAGATGACCATGGACGATTTCCTCAAGCAGATGAAGAGCCTCCGCCGCATGGGACCCCTCAAGCAGATCATGGGCCTCCTCCCCGGGATCGGCTCCGCACTCAAGGACGTCAACATCGACGACAAGCAGCTCGATCACGTCGAGGGCATGGTCTCGTCGATGACCAAAGAAGAACGCAAGACACCCGGCGTTCTCAACCACGGCCGCCGCAACCGCATCGCCAAGGGCAGCGGCCAGAAACCCGAGCAGGTCGCCGCCCTCGTGAAGCAGTTCACCATGATCAGCGAGATGAGCCGACGCATGGCCACCATGAGCGCCGGAGACAAGATGAAGGCCATGCAGGCGATGCAGAGCGGAGCGGGGATGGGTGGCATGATGGCCGGCATGGGCATGCCCCGCATGAAGGGGAGCACGGCCATGGCCAGCCCGAAGAGCAAGTTCAAGAAGCGGCGGTGAGACGTGAGACGTGAGACGTGAGAGGAGACATAATCAGCCTGAGGGCGGGTCTCTTTGCATCTACTCATGTTCCACGTCTCATGTCGCGCGTCTTACCGCTTCTTCTTCAGCCAGCCGTGCAGTTTCTCCGCCGGCCAGGTGTTGACGCACACGTCCGGCGTCACCCACCCGCGGCGCGCCGTCGTGACGCCGTACCGCAGGTTGTCAAAGTCACTCTCAGCGTGCACGTCGCAGTCGATCGCGATCACGCACCCCGCGTCCACGGCCGCGCGCACGTGCGTGTCGCGCAGGTCCAGCCGCATCCAGTGGGCATTGATCTCCAGCGCGGTGCCGTGCGCCTTGGCCGCGGCGATCACCGCGTTCATGTCGGGCTCGAGCCCCTTCCGCCGAAGCACCAGCCGGCCCGTCGGGTGACCGATGATGTGCACCAGGGGGTGGCTCGCCGCCTTCACCAGCCGCGCCGTCGCGTCGACGCTGTTCTGGGTGAGGTTGTTGTGCGGCGACGCAACCACGACGTCCAGCTCGGCCAGCAGCTCGTCGTCGTAGTCCAGCCGCCCGTCGGGCAAGATGTCCACCTCGCTCCCGGCCAGGATCGTGATCCCCTTGATCTGCTCCTGCGCTGAGCGGATCGCCGCGATGTGGTCGCGCAGACGGTCAGGCTTGAGCCCGCGCGCCTGGAACTGGCTCTGGCTGTGGTCCGTCACCGCGATGGTGTGAAAACCTCGGGCCTTCGCCGCCGTCGCCAGCTCAAGGATCGACATCCCGCCATCGGACGCCGTGGTGTGCGCGTGCAGCTCCGCCTTGACGTCCGCAACCTCGATCAGCCGCGGCGTCTCCTTCAGCTCGAACTCGCCGCGGTCCTCCCGGATCTCGGGCGGGATATACGGCAGCTTGAGGAACGCGTAGATGTCCGCTTCGGTCTTTGAGGCCAGCGGCCTGCCCGCGGCTCCTTTCCGCTTGTGCGGAGGCGTGTCGTCGGCCTTGTCTTCGACGTACACACCGTAGTCGTTGACTGTGTACCCCATGTCCAGGGCCCGCTGGCGCAGGTGGATGTTGTGGTCCTTGCTGCCGGTGAAGTAGACCATCGCGGCCCCGAAGTGCTCCTGCGGCACCACCCGCAGGTCCACCTGCATGGTCGGGCCGCCGGCGCCCTTGGCCGCCGACGGGTCGGCGTGCTCGTCGTCGGCTGCTTCTTCCTTCTCCCACCGCGAGCCGCCGACGGCCACCATCTTGACAGACGCGCGCGTGTCGCCGGCCGAGATCACCGACTGCACCATTGGGAGGGTTGTGAAGGCCCTGGACGTCGCCGCCGGGTCGCTGCTGGACACGATAATGTCGATGTCGCCCACCGAGTCGCGCCCGCGCCGCATCGACCCCGCGGCCTCCGCGTGCAGCACCTCGGCGCGCGACCTCAGCTGCGCGACTACACGGTCAGCGAGCCGCCGCGCCTGCCCCAGCCGCATCCGCCCCGCTCCCTGCGCCGCCGACTCCAGAGCGGCCTTCAGCTTGTCCACTGTCTTCTGGCTGTGGCGGGGCAGCGACGCGATCTTCCCCGATTCCACGGCCGCCTTGAGCGAGGCGATGTCCGTCACGCCTGCCTCTTTCCACCACACGTGGACGCTCTTGGGCCCGAATCCCTGGAGCTGCAGCAGCGGGATCAGCCCTACCGGCACCTGGGCCTGCAGCAGCTCGAGCTCGGCGCATTTGCCGGTCGTGCTCAGCTCTATCAGCTTCTTGGCGATCGCGGGCCCGATCCCCTTCAGTTCCGTCAGCTTCTTCGCCGCGTCCGGTCCCTTGCCGACCGCGACCAGGTCGTCGTTCACTCCTTCGATCGTGCGCGCCGCCCGCGTGTGAGCGATGACACGGAAGCCATCCTCCCCGAGCAGCTCCATGTAGCGGGCGATCGTCTCGAGAGCGGCAACCAGGTCGGCGTTGGTCATCGCCGATTGTTGCCGCATACGTATGGGAAGGGACAGTCGGGGCGCCATCAGGCTCCGATTTGGGAGGCCGGTGCTCCTCGGTTACGCGGTCGACGACATCAGCCTCGCCCAGAGCGGCGAGCTGATGGCACCCGTGCGCCAGGGCGCCTACACGGTCACTCGATCCGCGGGTCCACCCAGCGGTACAGCACGTCCACCGCCAGGTTGAACAGCACCAGCATCGTGCTGAACACCAGCACCACGCCGATGATCATGAACAGGTCCTTGTTCAGCACCGCGTTGACGAAGTGCTGCCCCAGCCCGGGCACGCTGAAGACCCGCTCGACCACGAAGGAGCCGGTCATCGCCATCGCCGTTGCCGGGCCCAGGTAGCTCAGCACCGGCAGGAAGGCGTTCTTCAGCGCGTGCTTGAGGACCACGTCGCGCTCGGAAAGCCCCTTTGCCCGCGCTGTACGGATGTAGTCACTCTTGAGCACCTCGATCATCCCCATCCGCGTCAGCCGCGCGATGTACGCCGCGAACGGCAGGCTGAGTGTCACGCTGGGCAGGATCAGCGCGCGGAGCGTGCCCCACTCCGCCACCGGCAGCCACCCCAGCCACACGCTGAACACCAGGAGCAGCACCGTGCCGGTCACGAAGCTCGGCAGGCTCACGCCCACCAGCGCGATCAGCAGCGTCAGGAAGTCCGCCGGCGAATTCGGGCGCACCGCGCCGACCACTCCTGCCGCTACGCCGATCACCACCGCGATCAGCATCGCCGCCCCCCCGATGGTGACGCTCACCGGGAGCGATCCGGCGAGCACCTCGTTGACGCGCCAGTCCTCGTACTGCAGGCTCGGACCCAGGTCGAACACCCGGCGTGCCGGCGGGGCGACGCCCTGCGCGCGCGCCGCCGCCGATTCGCGTTCGGCCTTGCCGTTCACGGACTCGCGCGCCCACTTGAGCCCGCTGGCGTTGTCCAGGTACGACCAGTAGAACCCCCAGAACGAGTCCAGTTTGTACCGGGCCTTCATCGCCGCCTCGACCTCCGGCGCCGGCCGCCGCTCGCCGCGCTCCAGCGGATTGCCCGGCACCGCCCAGGCGAGCGTGAGTGTCAGCGTGTAGATCACCAGGAGGATCAGGGGGAGCTGCGCAAGGCGGCGGAGGATCGTTCGCATCACGGGCGAGGCTCCGCGCTGAAGAGCGAGCTCTTCCCCTTTCGCATCTCGACCGGCACGTCAGGTCCCTTGCCGTCGCCGAGGATGTCGAACATGAACATCTGCTGCTTGTGACGAGGGTGGGGTGAAACGCCCGTCAGCTTGTGCGGGTCGAACATGTAGATCTCGACGTACTGGTAGACCGGCACCAGCGGCGACTCCTCGAGCAGCAGCTCCTCGGCCTGCCGCAGGATCTCGAAGCGCTTCGCCGTGTCGGGCTCCTGGCCGGCCTGCTCCAGCAGCCGGTCGTAGGCCGGGTTGCTGTACGCGCGGTCGTTGTTGCCGTCGCCGCTGCGGCTGGTCTCCAGGAACGTGAGGGGGTCGCCGTAGTCGCCGAACCACGAGCCGCGGGCGACGATGAAGTCGTGCTTCTTCAGGTCCTCGCGGACGATCTTGATTTCCTTCTGCTTCAGCGTCACGCGCACGCCGAGCTGGCTC
>DASPMT010000008.1:0-4536 GCA_035626935.1 Phycisphaerales bacterium
AGAAGCGGTCGATGAAGACGACGAAGTCGTTGTTGTTGTGGAAGCCATCCGGACCGGGCACACCGCCGACAGACCCGATGTCGGCGCGGAGGTCTGCCGCGAAGAAGAAGTCGATGAAGACGACGAAGTCGTTGTTGTTGAGCTGGCCGTCGGGTTCGGCGAGGCCGCCGGTTCGGCCGAGATCGGCCAGGCAGTCGGGCACCTCGGCAGCGATCGGCTCGGGGTTGATGATGTCGATGTTCCAGCCCGGCAGGTCGTGGATCGCGGGGTTGTAGTTGGTGCGCGAGCGCGACACGCGGATGGGCCCGCCTGCGGGAAGCCCGTTGAAGGGGCTCGCCGGGTCGACACCCCATTCGCCGGCGTCGTTCTTGACCAGTTCCTGCAGCACGCCGCCGCGGTTGAGCAGCAGGGAGCCACCGTCGCTGAGGGAGAAGTCGACGAGCGTCGCGCCGGGGGGCGGCGTGACGGTCTCGACCAGCACCAGCCGGGTGGGCACGCCGGGCGCAGGGGCGTAGCGCTTGATCTGGTTGCCGGTGAGCGGGCCGAACCAGTACTCCGCGCCCGCGGGGCCCGGCTCGTTGACGGCGATGATGCGGCGGTGGCTGGGCCCGGCGGTTCCCGGCCAGCCCGGCGACGTGGCGAGCGTCTTGTTGACGAACGACGCAAGCGACTTGTCGTACTCGCGCACTGAGCCGTCGCCCATCAGCAGGGTGGGGCCGTCGCGGCCATCGTCGTAGCAGATGTTGCTGACGCCGGCGGTGATGGGCTGTGAGGTGGCGTACGGCAGGAGCAACGGTTCGTCGTCGCTGGGGCGGTAGCGGGTGATGAGTGCGTTGTTGAAGACGAAGACATCACCCTCGCGGCCCGGCGCGAGCCGGCCGTTCTGACCGGGGATCGTGAGAGTGTGGGTGATCTGTCCGGCGATCGGGTTGGCGAGCACGAGGCGCGAGGTTCCGCCGGTGGCGTTGTTGGCCAGGCCGAAGACGTGCGCGGCGGTCTTGCCGAACGCGGCGTCGACGAGGCCGGGTAGAGAGACACCGCCCTGGTTTGTGGAGTCGATCATCTGGACGGGCGTGTAGACCGAGAGCTGGCCGAGGATCATGTTGTTCTGCATGTAGAACACGGGGGTGATCGACGTGAAGCCGTCGATGAGGCGCTGCACGCCGTCGTCGCTGTCGGTGATCAGCTTCCAGAACGTGGCGTCGCCGTAACCCTCGAAGTCGCTGGTGAAGGGGCGGATGCGGAGCTCGGACGTCTTGAAGGTCGACTGGCCGGTGAGCCGGCCGGAGACGTTCCCTTCGTCGCTCGCGGGGTCGCGGTATCGGAGCAGCGGACGGACCGTGTTTGGCTGGAAGGGGAACTGCAGGTCGGCGATCCCCCGCAGCGTGACGCAGTGGCCGCCGTTGCGCTGGTACTCCCCTTCGGAGGCGTTGTACGACCAGCGTCCGTAGGAGAAGCAGACCAGGCCGCCTCCGGTCATCGCGAAGTACATGTCCCACGGGGTCACGTCTGGGCCTGACTGATAGTTGATGTTGAACAGGAATGCGCCGCCGTGGCTCCACTTCCACTGGTTGAATCCGGCCTGTTTGTTGGACCCCGTAGTCCCGTTCGTGCCGCTGGTGCTCATCATCACGCCCAGGTCGTGGACGTTGTCGGTGATGTCGTCGTACTCCAGGGGGTTCCATGAGTGCGACACGCCGGGGAACATCGGCGCGAAGCCGTGGTCGGCTATGTAGGCGAGCATGTTGCAGTGCGCCGTGGGCACGCAGTGATTGGACCCGTTGCCCGCGAGCCCTTCACGGCGCTGGTCGAAGTCGGGCATCGCCCAGCGGGTGTACGGTGGGAGCGGGATCTGCGCAAGCGAGGGCGCTGCCAGGCCGGCCAGCAGAGCGAGGGCGAGTGGCGTGGAGGAACGGTTCATGCGGTTCTCCTGCGTATCGGGGTGAATGGAGCGGTCGCCGGCGACTGTCCTGAGGGGTCATTATGAAAAATGGCGACACCCGTACGGAGTCATGCGGACAGCACGCCGTCGCGGGCTAGCGTGCGGTGCCCACCGACGCCGACAGGCGCGGTGTTCTGAGAAGGGGGTGCGCGCAGCGATCAGTTGCCCGGCGTCGGGATGACCGCCGGAGGCGTCGGGGGCGGAGTCGGAGCCGCCGGCGCGGTGAGCTGCTCGCGCGTCGGGCGCAGGCGGTCGAGGCTCGCGGCGTCAGCGACGTAATACCACGACGCAAACCGCGTCGCCAGTTGCTGCTGCCGCTCTGTGCCGGCCTTCACGCGCGCGGCGAAGCCATCGGACTGTGCCTTGTACGCGGAGCCGAGGTTCACCAGGCGGGCGTTGGCGTCGTCGGGCAGCTTCTCGCCCGCCGGCAGGGCCGCGGCCTGCTTCTCCAATTCATCGAGCTCAGCGGGCTTTGCAGGTGGAGTGCCGATCAACGCAGGGTCGAACGACACCGTCACCATCATGTACCGCCCGTCCGCTTGTCTTGGCTTGTCACCGGGGCTGGTGGTGGCCCCTTGCGACTGGTCCTTGGTGGCTTCATCGGTGGCGAGCTCGCCGATCCAGAGGGTGTAAACCACCCCGTCGGTACAGGCGACCGTCATGCTGCCCTCGTTGGCAAGCAGGGTGCCGTTGGCGGAGATGAAAAACCCGTGTCGCTGCAGGCTGGCCTGGTCGACGACGGAGATACTCCCTTCGCCCGTGTCACCGGCAAGAACCTTGGCCAAGTTGGCGGGCTTCGGCCGGACGCCGACAATCTTCAACGAGCTCAGTGCGGCCAGCAGGTCGTCCGCTTTGGCCTGGTTGACCGGAGCGGGGGCGGGAGCATCGCTCGCGGTAACGGTCCAGTTCCGCTCAGGGCCCGGCTGGTCCGGGCCGGCGATGACCGGGTCCGGCCGTAAGAGGGCGAGGGTCTTGAGGTCGGCGATCGTGCCCTTCTCTTCGTCGACGCGGTAGCGGTCCACCGAGACGCGCTTCACCTGATCGGTCGAGAGCGTGAGCAGGTCGGTCTGGACCCAGTCGGCCAAACGCGTCGAGTAGTTCTGGTTCAGCGTCGTGGTATAGACGCGCTTCTTGCCGGCTTCGCGGACGTAACGCTTACCGGTCGGGGCGCCCGCCGCCGCGCCCGCGGCGTCCGGTACGGGGTTGCCGATGATCACGTCTGCGACCGTCTTGCCGGAAGCGTCCCGCATGGTTACGCGCGTGCCGCGTCCCGCGGTGGCCGAGGTGGTGATGTCGTCGGGAGCGATCAGGCCGAATCGCTCGTGCTCGGACGGCTGGTCGGTAACGACGCGCTCCTTCAGCGCGCCGACGAAGCTCGACGCCGCGGCGGCCATGTTCTGTGCGGCGTCGACCGGGTAGTTGAACGCCGAAGGGACGACCCAGCGGTTGCCCTGCAGCTCGACCTTGAACGCGCGCGGCCGCGCGTTCTGCTCGTCCCAGCCGATCACTTCAAGGCTGCTCAGCTTCTGCGGATCGGTCAGGTCAGGGGCGATCGGTGAGCCTTGGTCGCTGGCCGCGGCGGCCCGGCTGTCCGATGGGCGCGTGGCGACCAGCAGCGCCACCATGGCGCCGGCCGCGGCGGCGAGTGCGAGGGTCTTGATCCAAGGGTTGGTGGTGCTCATGGGAGTCGTCGGATAAAGCGAGGGTCAGTCAAGCCGTGGGGCGCTGCCGGCGCGCCGGCGGCGGACCATGACGGCCAGGCCGGTAAGGAGGGCCGGCACGGGGGGTAGCGCAACAGCGGCGATGCGCACGCCGCTCTCGATGCGGTCGATGTTCTTCTTGCTGGCGAGCCGGGCGTCCTCGATTTTTCGGGTGCGCTGCTGCTCGATGACGACGGTCTGGGCCGCGATGCGGGCCTGCTCGGCGTTCTGCACCGAGCCCATCATGATCTCCTTCGACTGGGCGTCCAGGTCGGTCCGCTGCTCAACCTCCCTCACCCGCTGGTCGAGCCGGGCCTGCGCCTCGTTGAGTCGGGCCTGGGCGTCCTCGCGAGCGGCCGCCTCGGCCTTGAGCATCTCCTCTGCCTCCTGCTGACGGCGCGCGTCGATGCGCTCCAGCGTCCGGAAGGTGCGCCGCCGCTTGCGCAGGTCCACCAGCGACCGGTCGCCGATGAGTTCGTCAACGGCGTTGAGAACAAAGGGGACGTTGTCGAACTCCATGTCGAGAGCGCCGTTCTCGCGCATCGCGAAGAACAGGTCGCTCACCATGTCGAGGTCGGAGACGAGGACCACGTTGAGCTTCTTGTCCCCGCCGGTGATGTGCGCGGCCATCGACTGGCTGCTTCCGACGCGCGTCGGCTGACGGTTGGGGTTGAGCGTCGAGCCTCCGAACATGCTGCGGTTGAGGATCCCGGCGTACGCCATCGACCCGCTGGTGGGGCCGGAACGGATGAGCGTCTTGAACTCGGGGCGCGACGGCGGCTGCGCCGGCTGACCGGCGGGCGCCGTGACGGCCTTGGGCTCCAGCCGCTCGATCCGTCCGCCGAACAGCAGCACCACGTCCTGCAGCCCGCTCGTGATGGCGCTGTCCTGCGC
>DASPMT010000009.1:0-4593 GCA_035626935.1 Phycisphaerales bacterium
TGCTGGCGAGCGGGAAGGACTGGCGGCGGCGTAGAAGGGAGCTGGTTGGAAACCTGCTCTGCGGAGAGAAGCGGGTTGGAAACCTGCTCGGCGGTGGAGCCCTGGCCTGTTGCCGCGGTGGAGTTGTGGTGCGCTGCGCGGCGGGCGCGGGGGTGGCTCGCGGGCGGGTGGCGGACCGGCTTGGGCGCGGGGGTGTTGCCTGTTTCGAGGGTGAGGGGCGTGGTGCGCAGGGCGATGTGCGCAGCGCGCAGGCGCTGGGCGCGCTCGCGGAGGCAGAGGATGTGGACTTGAACTTGATCTGCAGCGGCGTCGGCGGGGAGGTCCTCGTCGGGTTCGATCGCGGGTGGCGGGAGGACCGGGTCCATGAGGTCGTGGATGGTGTCGAGGGCCTTGAGGTGGGCGCGGTGGAGCCTGGCGTTGAACTCGGCGATGGTGCGCTCGAGGTCGGTGAGTTCGGCGCGGGCCGGGGGTGCGGCGGGGGCCGAGGGGGAGTCGTCCGCGTGCTGGTGCGCTTCGGGCGTTGGGAGCGGGGAGTCGGGGGCAGCCCCGTGTTGACGCGTGGGGCTGGTTGAGGGCGTGGAGGCGGGAGTGTCTCCGTGCTGCTGCTGCGCGGGGGGTCGTTGAGGGTGCTGGTGGTGGTGATGAGTGCACTGGGTCCCCCCGGACGGGAAGCGATGAGCGACGAGTGATGAGCGGTGAGTGGTTGGTGGCGACGCGAACGGTCGTGAGTGCTGAGGCCTGAGTGCTGAGTCGTGGAGGAATGGGATCGCTTGGGCCGCGGGTGCGGCTTGGGGTGTGGTTGACGGTTTGTGGAGCCCCCGCCCCTGTGCGGTGCCCCCGTGCTTCCTGCGGTGACGCTTTGGTGGCGGCCGCGGATCGAAGTTTACCACAGAAATGAGGTGCGTGCAAGGAAAATGTTAGGGTGATGGTTCGGAATCCCCTTTGGTGGGGACGCGTGGGTTTAGGAGCGCTGGCACAGAGCTCCTCGCTATCAAACGTCACTAGGCGACCGTTTACACCGCGCGCGCGGTTAATGATCCTCCTAGGCGATCAGCTTATCCGCGATGCTGGGTTGGCTGTGTTCGAGCTCGTGAAGAACGCCTACGACGCCGACGCGACAATCTGCGCGGTTTCTCTCAAAGAGGTTCACCAAGCCACGGGCGGTCAGATCGTCGTGCTGGACAACGGCTCGCGGCGCATCGCGAAGGCGAAGAACCGCGCAGCGCCAGGGATGCCTTCGTACCGGCGAGCGGGGATCTCGAACTCGTTCGCAAGTGCTCCGAGCTTTCGCGTGAACGGGTAGTAGGAGCTGAGAAAGGACTCACCGCCGAGTTTGTGCGACGAGTAGAAGGGCTCCATCCCGGAAGAGAGGAGTGCCGAGTAGGGCTCGACGTTATTAGAGTGTCGACCGGCGGCGCGGGAGATCAGGCCGACTTTGGTCCCGCTGGAGTCGAGCAGGAGGTAGGCGAACTTGATGACGACGTAGTCGGGCTTCTCGGCGTCGGTAAGGGGGCGGATGTCGGGGGCGCTGAGCAGCGGCAAGGGGTCGACTTTCCTCTCGGCGTCTTCGAACGAGCGGAGAAACGACTTGCCGTTGGCGGTGCGGAGATTGAGCGCGAGCTCAAGTGGGATGGCGAGCTTTTCCTTAGCCGGGTGCGTCATCGGCAAGCTGAGGGTGCGGGTGCGAAGGGCGGACAGTGATCCGCGGCGTGCGCGTCGGGGCGCCGCGTCCGGCACAATCTACCAGATTGCGGCTTGCATGCAACCGCTCCTTAGGCGGATTGGTTAACGCGTGTCAACTCAGCCGAAAATAGAACGGTTATGAGCGCGACGCGGCCGTTGATTGGGCCGCTGGTGGCCGCGGCGCTTGCGCAGGCGGAGCGGGGGACGTAGGTACAGTCGTAGATCAGGCATCGCCGACTGAGGTAGCACTCCGCTCTCAGGGCCGAGCGTAGTGGCACCCGGCGCGGTGCTGCTCCGCCCCCGGCGTCAGATCGTAAAATTCGCCCACGGGCTGGTGCTGCCGGGGCTTTCGCCGCCGCTGTTGCCGGTGAAGGCGGCGGCGTTGGCGCCGGCGACGACGTAGCACTTGTTGTTGGCCGCGACGTCCCAGTTGGCGACCGAGGCGCTTGAGACGGTGTTGGCGGCGATGAAGTTGCCCGAGCCGGTGACGTGGATGCCGCGGTCGGCTCCGCTGCAGGTGTTCGCTTCCACGCGGCTGTCGGAGCCGGAGAGGCGGATGTTGGCGCCTCCGGCTGCGTCGGTCCCGTTGCCGGCGAGGGTGTTGCCGCGGATGTGGCAGAGCGAGCCGGCGGAGATGCCGTCGGTGCCGTTTTCCCGGGCGACGCAGCCGGTGATGGCGCAGCACTGGAAGAAGCTGAAGCCGCGGCGGGCGTTGGCGAAGCTGACGCAGTCGGTGATCGTGGAGGTCTGGCTGGCGGCGATGCCGCTGCCGCCGTTGTCGCCGGCGATGCAGCCGTGGATGCGGCCGCTGGTGATCGTGATCCCGTCGTCGGTGTTGCCGGTCGCGGTGCACCCCTCGATGAGGCTGTGATACTCGGCGAGGATGCCGAAGAAGCCGTTGGCGTGGGCGGTGCAGGCGACGACGGCGCTCTCGCTGCTGACGCGGATACCGGTGGAGCGGTTGGCGGTGGCGACGATGTTCTGCACGCGGCAGGCGTCGGGGGTTGAGAAGTCGACGCCGACCGACCAGGCGCGGATGGTCCCGTTGGCGACGGTGAGGGCGGTCAGGTTCGACGCGGCGGCGCCGATCCCCATCAGCGAGCCGGCGACGCCGTCCATCGTGAAGCCGTTGAGGTCGATGGAGACGCCGGAGACGGCGATGCCGATGCCGCGCTTGCCGGCGACGCCGTTGATGTTGCCGGTGAGGTAGTAGCTGCCGGGCTGGGTGATCAAGTAGAGGTTCGTCGCGTCGCCGGGCGTGGTGGCGGCGCTGATGGGGGTGCGGGGCTCGGGGCCGGCGGTGGGCGCGACGGGGCCGGCGGGCGGGTTGAGGGGGCCGGCCCGGCCGATGGAGGCGAGGGCGGCGACGCCGGCCGCGCCCGTCAGGCCACCGAGGAGAAAGCGGCGGTCGATGGCTGTATTGGCGCCTGCGTGGGCATCGGGCGTTGGTTGATCCATGCAGGAACGTACCGCACGATCGGCCCGGGAACCACTCACCACGCGTCGACGCCGCGGGCGCAGGCTTGGAACGCAACAACGCCCCGACCGTGCGGGGCGCGTTGCAAAGGGAGTTAGGGCTCGTACGGGGCGGGACAGCGATGGCCTCAGCAGCCGGTGAAGAACTGATCGATGAAGACGACGAAGTCGTTGTTGTCATACTGGCCGTCGGCGCCGGGGACGCCGCCCTGGCTGCCGCGGTCGGCGCTGGGGGAGTGAGCAAAGAACTGATCGATGAAGACAACGAAGTCGTTGTTGTCGAGAGTACCGTCGGGTCCGGCGACGCCGCCCTGGCTGCCGATGTCCGCGGGGCCGCAGCCGGCGAGCTTGCCGTAGCGGACATTGATCCTGGTGGCGGTCGAGCTGGCGGAGGCGTTGACGACGTTGAAGTTGGTCGTTCCCAGGGCCGCGGTTCCGGTGCCCACGACGTAGGGAACGGACGCCACGTAGTACGTGCCGGGAGGGAGCGAGCCGTCGCGACCGTTGCGGACCACCGAGTTGCCGAAGGCGGGGCGCGGGCCGACTTCGCCGAAGGAGAGCTGCGAGTACTGGCCGGAGCCGTCGTCGTCGTCCCAGGCGAGGCGGTCACCGACGTTGGCGGGCGCGGCGCCGTAGAGGCCCAGGAGGGTGTCGAGTCCGACGGTGCTGCCCTCGGTGTCGATGTCGAGCCAGGTGCCGGCCGCCTCGGAGATGCCTTGGGGGAGGTCGATCTTCACCCAGTGGACTTCGCCCGCCGACAGGGTCTGGCTGTGGCTGACGCTCGTGTTCTGACCCGGCGCGGGGTTGATGGTGCCCAGGTTGTGGGCGGAGGGGGGCTGGGCGTCGGAGAAGAGCTCGACCTTCACCCAGTTCCAGATGTTGTCGGGAACGGGGTTGTTGTCGTCGCTCTCGTAGAAGTTGGCGTAGTAGGTGATGCCGTAGTAGAACTCGTCCTCGGAGGTCGGGACGTTCCGGGTGAGCTTGCCGAAGTCATTGTTGTCGGGGATAGTGATGTTCAGGTTGACGTAGCCGGTGGAGACGGTCTGGGAAGGGACGGTGAAGAAGAGGTCGTCGGTGGTGAGGAAGGGCGCGGGGTCGTTGGGGTTGAGCTGGACGCTCTCGCTGCGGACGAGCCGGATGCGGGCGTCGCCGGTGGGCGAGACGCCGATGGGATCGGCGGCCGTCGCGGCGGTCAGCGAGGTGATGTAGCCGGTGATGCGGGCGTGGCGGATGCGGGTGGTGTTGGCGGGCGTCGGCAGGTTGTTGATGAATCCACCGGAGAAAACGCCCGGCCCGAGGGTGTCGTCGGAGCGCAGGCCGTAGCGCGAGGCCCAGGCGACGGTGCCGGTGATCGGCGCGGCGGTCGCGGTGGAGGGCGCCTGATCGTCGAGGGTGATGGTGATGGTGCTCCAGATGGCGTCGGGGACGCTGGAG
>DASPMT010000010.1:0-2193 GCA_035626935.1 Phycisphaerales bacterium
CGGGAACAGGATGCCGAAGATGAACCCCTTTGTGAGCACGGTCGCGAGGAACTCGCGCACCGCGACGTGGAAGACTTTGATCATTTTCCACCCCCTGCCGCGCCGACAGACTCCGACTTGAGACCCGCGATGGTCTCATCGTCGGGTTCCACGATGCTCAGGAAGATGTCTTCCAGGCTCGGCCGCCTCAACGCGATCGAGCGGAACCTGCCCGTCGCCGCGAGGGAGGCCATCACAGATGCGCCGTCGCTCCCCTCTGCGAGCACGAGTTCCAGGCCGCTGCCGCTGCTGCGAGCGACCGCGACCCCGGGCATCTCCGCGAAGGGCGCCGGCTCCACGGGCTCCCCCGCCGGTTCGGCGACGATCGACCGCGGGTCGTACTGGCGCCAAACGTCGCGCAGCGTCATGTCAAGCGCCTTGCGTCCGTGATGGATCATCAGGATCCGGTCGCACAACTGTTCAGCCTCGTACATCGCGTGCGTGCTGAAGAGGATCGTGCACCCCCGCTGGTGCTGCTCGCTGATCAGTTTGCGCATGAGCTTGCGGTTGCCAGGATCGAGCCCGCTGAACACCTCGTCCAGGATCAGCAGGTCCGGCTCGTGGATCACGGCGGCGATGAACTGCACCTTCTGCTGCATCCCTTTGCTCAGTTCCTCACACTTCTTTTTGGCCACGTCGCCCAGGTCGACCTTGTCCAGCCAGTGCGCCACCTTCCGCGACGCGGCGCCCGAATCGATTCCCTTCAGCCGCGCCATATAGGTGAGCAGCGCCCCCACCTTCATCTTTCGGTAGAGCCCTCGCTCCTCCGGCAGGTACCCGATTCGGTCCTTGCTCTCCACCGCCGACGCTTTACCGAGCACCGATAGCGTCCCGCGGTCAGGGAAAATGATCGACATGATCATCCGGATCGTCGTGGTCTTGCCCGCGCCGTTGGGCCCGATCACCCCCGTGAGGCTGCCGGCGGGCACGCGCAGGGAGAGGTTGTCAACGGCGAGCTTGGGGCCGAACGTCTTGGTGACCCCTTCGATGATGATGGCGTCGGACAAGGTGACCCCTTCACCCTCCACCTTGCACACGCGGACCCAGTCCGCCGGAGGGCGAGCGGATCGTACGGGCGTCGCTACAGTCGCGTCGGCCGCCCGCCCGCGCGGGTCGCCCCGGAGAAACGTGCGTTGGGCGTGATCCTCGACAAGCTGCCATCAACGGTCGTCGCGAAGCTGCGGTCGCTGCGCATCGAGCACGGCGAGCTCGGCCGGCAGCTCGAAGACCCGGAGGTCGCCGCCGACCACCGCAAGGCCCGGGCGCTCTCGATGAGACGCTCCGCGCTGGAGGAGATCGCCGAGCAGGTCGCCAGGCTTGAATCGCTCGACGCGGAGGCCACCGAGTACAGGTCGCTGATCGCCGGCAAGGGGGACGACGAGCTGGTCCAGATGGCCCGGGAGGAGCTGCCTCGCGTCGAGCGCAAGGCGGCGGACGTCTACGAGTCGGTGACCCGCGCCCTGGTCGCGGCCGACGACAACAAGGTCGGCTCCGTCATGCTTGAGGTCCGCGCCGGCACCGGCGGCGACGAGGCGGGCCTGTGGGCCGGCGACATCCTGGATATGTACCGCAAGTACGCCGCCAAGGCCGGCTGGACGATGGAGCTACTGGACCTGACACCCGGCGACGCGGGCGGCATCCGGTCGGCCGTCGCCAACCTCCGCGGCCCGGGCGTGTGGACCGCGATGAACTTTGAAGCCGGGGTCCACTCCGTCAAGCGTGTCCCCGCCACCGAGGCCCAGGGGCGGATCCACACCTCGACCGCGACCGTTGCGGTCCTCCCCGAGCCCGAGGAGGTCGAGGTGAAGATCGACTGGGCGAGCGACGTCGAGGAATTCGCCACCACCAGCCAGGGCCCCGGCGGCCAGAACGTCAACAAGGTCGCCACTGCGGTGCAGATCAAACACAAACCCACCGGCATCATCATCCGGATGATGGAGAGCAAGAGCCAGCAGCAGAACCGCGAGCGGGCCCGCCGCCTGCTTGTCACTCGCCTGCACGAGGCGGAGCGACAGCGCCTGCACGCCGAACGCTCCTCGGCCCGCGCGGGCCAGATCGGCGGAGGGGAGCGGAGCGAGAAGATCCGGACTTACCGCTACAAGGAAGCGATCGCGGCCGACGAACGGCTCGCGGGCGAGTACCCCCTGCGCGACC
>DASPMT010000011.1:0-2640 GCA_035626935.1 Phycisphaerales bacterium
ACGTCAAGTGGGCGATGCGCCCCGCCAGTGACCAGAACATCCGCGTCGTCACCGTCGACGAGGGTGAGAAGACCCGCGTCATCGTCGAAGCGGTCGACGAGAAGGGGGACCGGATGAACTTCCTGAACTGGAACGCTCGCGCCGTCTCGCCCGACGGCGTCGCGACGTCGTTCGACCTGGTGCAGACGGGGCCGGGGCGCTACGAGTCGACCGTCGACACATCGAAGGCCGGCTCGCACACGATCAGCATGGGCTACCAGGGGGCCGGCGAAGGGCCCGACGCGATCCGCGGCGCGGTGCAGGCGGCGGTCACGCGTCCATTCGCCGACGAGTACCGCTCGCTGCACGATAACGCGGCGCTGCTGGAGCAGGTGGCCAAGCGGACTGGCGGGCGCGTGCTGACGTTCACTCCCGACGCGAAGGACCTGTGGGACCGCGAGGCGATGACGATGCCGGTGAGCCTGCGTCCGATCTGGATGGGCGCGCTCATCCTGATGCTGGGCGTCTGGCTGGTTGACGTCGCCGTGCGGCGCGTGCGGATCGACATCCCGCTCATCGCCCGCACCGTCGCGGGTCTGTTCGGAAAGGCGAAGGAGCAGGCTGGCGATCAGATCGACGCCCTCAAGCTCGCCCGCGAGAAGGCCCGCGAGCGCATGGCCAAACAGAGCGAGGCGGGCGGGCGCGTCGGCCAGAGCATCGGGCTTGACGGCAGCGAGAAGGGCGAGGCGTCGAGCGCCAAGTTCGAGGCTTCGGCGGAGGAGCTCGCCTACCTGCGCAAGACCAACCGCTCGATGGACGAGTTCACGGGGCCGGGTGCGCCGATCGAGTCACGCGGCCCCGCCGAGAGCGGCCCGAGCGTCGAGCAGGCCAAGGCCGACGCCGAGGCCGGGCTGAGCCGGCTGATGAGAGCCAAGAAACGCGCCCAGGACGACATCGACAACAAGGGCTGATCCCCTCACCAAACACACAAGGCAGAAACTCAAAGGACTCAAGGAACCTCAAAGGTCTCGAAGAACAACACGGTGCCGCCGATCGTCTTTGAGCCCTTCGAGCTTCTTTGAGCCCTTTGAGTTCCTGCCTTCCTGATTCAGACCAGAACCCGGAGATTTCCATGGCCGTCGCAACCGAGTCCCTCCCCGCAACGCCCGCCGAGGTCAAGGCCAAGTGCGAGCAGTTCCGCGCCAACTTCCTGCGCCTCCGCGAAGAGGTCGGCAAGGTCGTCGTCGGCCACCAGGAGGTCGTCGACGGCGTGCTGATCGCCCTCTTCGCCGGCGGCAACGTGCTCCTCGAAGGCGTGCCCGGCCTGGGCAAGACGCTGCTTGTCAAGACGCTTGCGCAGTCGCTCACGCTGCCGTTCAACCGCATCCAGTTCACGCCCGACCTGATGCCCGCCGACGTGGTCGGCACAAACATCGTCACCGAGGACCCGGCGACGGGCCGCCGCCAGTTCGAGTTCCAAAGGGGCCCGATCTTCGCCCAGATCGTCCTCGCCGATGAGATCAACCGCGCCACGCCCAAGACCCAGAGCGCGCTGCTCGAGGCCATGCAGGAGCGCAGCGTCACCGTCGCGGGCACCACGTACAAGCTGCAGGCGCCGTTCCTGGTGCTCGCCACGCAGAACCCGATCGAGCAGGAGGGGACGTACCCGCTCCCCGAGGCGCAATTGGACCGGTTCCTGCTCAAGCTGGTCGTCGGTTACTCGCAGCTCGACGACCTGATGACGATCCTCGACCGCACGACCGGCGCGATCACGCCCGACGTCGGCAAGGTGCTCGACGGCCCCGGCATCCTGGAAGGGCAGAAGCTTGTGCGCGAGGCGGTCGTCGCCCCGCACGTGAAGGAGTACGCCGCGCGGCTGGTGATGGCAACGCACCCCGGCGGGCAGTACGGCACGGAGATCGCCAACAAGTACGTCCGCTGCGGCAGCTCCCCCCGCGGGGCGCAGGCCCTCATCCTCGGCGCCAAGGTCAAGGCCCTGATCGACGGCCGCTACCACGTCGGCTTCAAGGACGTGCAGGCTGTCGCTCTGCCAGTCCTCCGCCACCGCCTGCTGCTCAACTTCGAGGCCGAAGCGGACCGCGTCGACGGCGACGCCATCGTCAAGAAGATCATGGCCGAGGTGCGCACCGAAGCGGTGAAGGCTTAATGATTGCGATGCGCATGACGCCCAAATTCGTAGGAAATGGCCCTGACACTCATGCAGTGTCCACGCCACCAGCGACCCTCTCAATTATTGTGGCCGCCATGCTTTTCGCTACGGGCTGCGTGCCGATCGCTCTGCGAAAGCCAGATTTAGACGCATCGTCCATCAATGCATCGCTCGCACGCACCAAGCTTGCGAAGGGTCAGTCTGTGCAGGAGGCAAACGACGCTGCTGCCTCACTAGGCGCGACAAAGGCGCAGATCACATGGGTCACCGTGAACGAGTGTGGTCAACCGCTGCCTGTGCCTTTCGAGTTCGCAGCACGCGGTCGCGTTAATCCGCCGCTTATGTGGACGAATGAGAGCACGATCCACTTCTACCGGATCTGGAGCGCTTGGTTCCCGTTGGCGTGGATTCCGCAGAACCCTGACAAGTGTCGCACATTGATGCTGATGTTTGACGCGGAATACCGGCTTGCCCATGCGTGGCTTTGGCCG
>DASPMT010000012.1:0-2066 GCA_035626935.1 Phycisphaerales bacterium
CCTCCGGGCGGGTGAGCACCCCAATCGTGGAGACCGGCGGTCGATCCGCTGGGCGGGGTCCCCTAAGGTTCCCTTCCCCCATGCCCCGAAACACTTCAAGCCCGACCTCCGAGGTCTCAGACGACCCCGCTGCGATCGAAACCGTCGCGTTCGTCTCCCTTGGCTGCCCGAAGAACCTCGTCGATAGCGAGAAGATGCTCGGCCTGCTCGCCACCGACGGCATGCAGCCGGTGCAATACGACCTCGCCGAGGCGGGCGAGCCGGTCGACGCCGTCGTTGTAAATACCTGCGGCTTTCTCGAGGCGAGCAAGGATGAGTCGCTGAGTGTCATCAAGGACGCCATCGCGCGCAAAGAGGCCGGCCAGGTCAAGCGGGTTATTGTCGCCGGGTGCCTGGTGCAGCGTCACCGCGCCAAGATCCTCGAGTGGGCCCCGGGCATCGACGCCATGGTCGGCGTCTTCGACCGCGACAAGATCGTCGAGGCCGTCCGCGGCGACCGGGTGGCCCGCCGCTCCGCGGCCGCCGGCACCGCGGCCGACGCCCCCAAGTACTGGATCAACGCCAACGCCCTCACCGCCGCCGGCGAGCGCGGCATGAAGGTCGCTGGCCTCACCGTCAACGGCAAGGACGGCAAGGGGATCGGCTACTTCGAGGACGACTCGGCCCGTCTGCGCCTGACGCCGCGGCACTACGGCTACCTGCGGATCAGCGAGGGGTGCAACCAGAAGTGCGCCTTCTGCACCATCCCCAGCATCCGCGGCAAGATGCGCAGCAAGCCGCTGGAGCGCATCATCGCCGAGGCGCGCGAGCTGATCGCGGATGGGTGCTTCGAGCTCAACCTCATCGGCCAGGACACCACCAGCTACGGCGACGACATCGGCATCGGCTTCGACGCGGCGAGCAGCACCGGCGGCATGCCGACGATGCTCCGCCAGGTGAGCAGGGCGTTCGACGAGCTGGGTGTGAAGGACGGGTGGGTGCGCCTGATGTACGCGTACCCCAGCAACTTCAGCGACGGCATGATCAAGGCGCTCGCGTCCACGCCGCGTGTGCTCAAGTACATCGACATGCCCCTTCAGCACGGCAGCGACGCCGTGCTCGCGAGCATGCGCCGCCACATCACCATGGACCACACCCGCGCGCTGCTTGACAAGCTGCGCACGTGGGTGCCCGGCATCGCCCTCCGCACGACGTTCATCAGCGGATTCCCCGGCGAGACCGAGTGGGACCACCAGCAGCTCCTCAAGTTCGTCGAGGAGCAGCAGTTCGAGAACGTCGGCGTCTTCGAGTACTCGATGGAGCCCGGCACCGTCGCCGGCGCGATGGAGTCTGACCCCAAGCTCGCCGTTCCCGCGGACGTCAAGGCCCGCCGCCGCGGCGAGGTGATGGCCCTTCAGCAGCAGATCGCCTTCAAGCGGAACCAGGAGCGTGCGGCACAGTTCAACGAGAAGCGCGCGTCGGTGGGGCTGAACGCCGGCGGGATAAAGCTCGACGTGCTGATCGACTCGGCCCTGCGGAGCGAGGGGCGAGCGACCAGCGGCGTCGGCAAGGGTGGGAAGCTCTACACGGGCCGCAGCTACATGCAGGCCCCCTCGGTCGACAGCGTGACGTACGTGCAGAGCAAGCGCGAGCTCTCCCCCGGCGAGCTTGTGCAGTGCGTGGTGGTTGGCGCCGACGGCTACGACCTTGTCGCCCGACCGGTTGACGAGCTTGAGAAGCGCGTCAGTCTGAACGTCATGCGCTGACACCGCCTGTCGTGAAGGGCATTTCACTGGCCCTGACGCTCGTTGGTCGTAGATTGAACGGATGAGCAACCAACACCCCGCTGACGCCCCCGGGCCCGTCCCTCCGTTTGAGAGGCGGCTGCTGCTGGGGGCCGCGGGGCTCGCGGGGATCGCCGCCCTGGCGTCGCGTCGCGCCGAGGCCGGGCCGCTCGTTCCGCCCGCTGGCGCGGTGGCGCCGACGGCCAAGCCGCTGGGCGAGCTCGAGCCGCGCACCGCCGTGAACGCGACCAACACGCCCGGGAACTTGACCAACGTCTACCGTATCACGCAGCCGGGGTCGTA
>DASPMT010000013.1:0-3895 GCA_035626935.1 Phycisphaerales bacterium
TTCCCGCCGAAGGGGAAGGCGGTGCTCATCCCGCACGGGATGGACCAGGTCTTCCTGGACCCCAACTACGACGCGCTGGGGGGCGCCAACGGCATGCTGGCGGCGGCGGTGCTGAGGAACCCAGAGTGGAACATCGCCTACCGCTCCGAGTTGGCGCGGGTGGTAGAGCGGTTCGACCCTGCCTCGATCGCTGCGCGCGTAAACGCGGTGCAGTCGCGCCTGCAGCCGGCGATGGCCAAGGTGGGGCGGCGTGCCGCGGCGCTGCAGGCGCAGCGTGTGCGGGAGGTGCTGTCACGGGTGGGCGAACGGGCGAGGGTGGTGCGCGAGCAGTCGAGCAGGCCCGTGCCCAAGCCGCTCGAGTTCCTCGCGGGCGAAGCCTCGCTGGTGGGAGGCTGGGAAGCGGGAACCTGGAACGAAACCCCTGACGCCGGGGTGAGCTTCGTCGAGATCGACGGAGCGGTGTGGGGAAAGATCGCCTGCGGACCGTCGGGCAGGTGCGTCCGGAGCTTCCGGCGGACGGTGCTGCTGGGCCCGGGAACCTACCGGCTGGAGGCAGAGGCCTCGGCGGAGGGACTGGTTCCGCTCCAGGAGCCGGGCGCACCGGGGCGCGGCGCCGGCGTGCGTATCTCGGGCTCGACTCGCGGCGAGGGTGTAACAGGAACGGACCGGCGGATGGTGACGCACACCTTCACCGTCGACGCGCTGCGCGATGTCGTGCTGGTGGTCGAGCTTCGAGCGTCTGCGGGCGCCGTGGCGTTCCGGGCGGGGTCCATGAAACTCGTGCGCGTGACCGAGCCGGCCGCAACGACCCCATGAAGAAAGGTTAAATTGCCCGGTGACGAGTTGCCGGAACGATGCCACGTGGGAGGACTGGCTGCCGGGGCGCCATGGCCAGGGTGCGGGCACGATCGCAGCTATGCTTGAGGACCTTACTCCGTCCTAACGTTCTCCGGGAGGCGGCGGGTAAACAAACTAGAAACTCTCCATCGTGAACCCCGACCGTGGGTATTCTTACCGCGTTACCGCCCCCCCATTGTCTGGGTGGATGCGGCACCCCAGTCTGGGCCTGACCGGCCCCATATGAGGAGAGAGAGATGATCCATGCGCGTTCGACCGTTGCTGCCATCGCCACCCTGGTGGTGGCGACCACTGTTTCCGCACAGGTGCTCAACGGCGGCTTTGAGAACAACACCGCCGGTGCCTCGATGAGCAACCTTTCCAACGCTGCGTACAGCGCCACGGTCGCCGATTCCGTCGCCTTCGGACCGGCGAGCGAGACCGATCTGTGGGACTCCACGGGGTTCGGCAGCATGGTCCCCGAGTCGGGCAACTGGATGATCGGCCTGCACCGGCAATCGAACGGTAACACGGACGCCGTCTCTCTCGCGCTCGGCACGCCGATCGTCGCCGGTCAGCAGTACACCCTCGGCTTTGCCTCAGCGCTGCACAACGCGAACTTCAGTTCAACGCTCGACATCGGCATCTCCGGCTCCGATTCAGCGATCGGCACCATCATCCTCAGCGTGAGCCCCGGCAGCGACAGCAGCTGGACGCTCTACAGCTACAACTTCTTCGCTCCCGCCAACGCCACGCACCTGACCTTCTCAGTCGCGAACGTCGACGGCTACCTGTTTGTCGACAGCGTGAGCCTTGTGCTCGTTCCTGCGCCGTCGGCCGCGGCCCCACTGGTCGGTCTCGGCGGTCTGGTCTCGATCCGTCGCCGTCGCTGAGCACGTCGGTTCCGAGCAACATGTGTCGGATGAGATGCAACGCGGCCCCGGGTACACCCCGGGGCCTTTTCATCTTGCTCGGGACCTCTCAGGATTGGGGCGTCGCAGCATGGAGCCGGGCCGAGAAGCGGCTCTCCAAACGCGCCGCCGTGTCCGCGTGCAACGGCGCGGCATGGAAGCGACGCTGAGCTCGCAGTGAATCACGAGGAGAGCCCTGGCCTCTCGACCTCCTGCGCAATTCCCGCGCCGCTCAGCCGGGGTGGTTGCACCACCCCTCCTGAGTGAAGCTGGTGCCTGCCCCTGGCTGCGCGGCTGACCCTTGCTCCTGTGACGACCGATAGCCGCGGTGAGACAGTTCGACCCCCGCCTACGGCCGCCGGCCATGGAAGCAATATGCCAGACAAGACCAGCCTCGCGACGACAACGGCCGGCGACCAGACCGTGACCGGGTCGGCGGCGCGAAACAGCGCGCTCTTCTCCGTGCGTGTGCGTATTCTCGCGCCGCTTTCAGTTGCCTTGATCGGACTGCTGGCGATGGTGGTCTGGACGCAGTACAACGGCTTCCGCCAGGAGCAGCAGGTCCGCACGACCAGGGCCGCGACGCACGCCGAGGCGGTGCTGGAAGACCAGACCAAGGCGAACGTCTCGGCGATGAAGTCGCTGACCTCGATGATCCTCCGCGACGCGGCGATCGAAGGAGCGTTCCGTGAGAACGACCGCGCCGAACTGCTGCGTCTGTGCGAGCCGCTCCTGACCGATTTCCGCCGCGTGCACGGCATCAGCCACCTGTACTTCCACCGCAACGACCTCACGAATTTCCTGCGCGTGCACGAGCCCGACCACTTCGACGACAGGATCGGGCGCCACACCCTCAAGACCGCGGCTTCCGCGCCGACGGCCGGCGGCAAGCGGCACGCCGAGCCCGGCGCGGACAACGCCGCTTGGGGTCACGAGCAGGGTCCGTTCGGCAACTACACGCTGCGCCACGTCACGCCGTGGCTGGTCAACGGCCAGCGCATCGGGTTTGTCGAGATGGGCACGGAGTTTCAGGACCTCACCGGCCAGCTCCGCGCGGAACCGAACGTGCAGGTGGTTTATCTCGCCGACAAGCGTGGGCTTGACCGCACCAAGTGGGAGCAGGCGGCCAAGGCAAAGCGCGCCGCGACCGGTGCCGGTACCGGCGGCAGCGGCCCCGGCGAGTGGGACCGGCTTCCCAACGCCGTCGTCCTCAGCACCGCTGCGGGAGCCGGATTCGATACGCTGCCGCCGGCGGTCCGTGACCAGCTTTCGGCGCCGGAGTTCCGGCTCGACCGGCGAGCGGAACTCGTTCCCAACGGCGACCGGGCGGTGCAATTCCTGCTCGTGCCTCTGCCCGATACCGGCGGCAGCGTGCGCGCCGGCATGGCGGTGCTGCGCGACGTGACCGACGAACGGAACGCGGCCCGCAACGCAGCGGCGACGGTGGCGGCCGGGTTCGGTACCGCCGTGACCGCGTTGCTCCTGGGGTTCTGGCTCCTTCTGCGGCGCGTCGACCATCTGCTCACCACGAGGGCCGAAGGACTTGAATCGGCCCACCGTCTCCTGCGTGAGCAGGAGGTGCAGCGAATCCGGGCCGATGAGCAGGCGGCGGCCGCCCGCGCCTTGGCCCGTACGGCCGAGCTGGCGACGCAGAGCAAGAGCATGTTCCTGGCGAACATGAGCCACGAGATCCGCACGCCGATGACCGCGATCATCGGGTTCACGGACCTCATGCTGGACCAGAGCCAGACGACCGCCGAACGCACCAACTGCATCCAGACCGTCCGCCGCAACGCCGACCACCTCCTCGGTCTGATCAACGACATCCTGGACCTGTCAAAGATCGAGGCGGGGAAGATGACCATCGAGGCCGCGCCCTGCTCGCCCACGCAGATCGTGCAGGAAGTGGTCGCCATCCTCGGTGTCCGTGCCGCTGAACGGGGTATCGACCTCGCCGCGTCATACGACTTCCCGCTGCCGCAGACCGTGACGTCTGATGCGCTCCGCATCCGCCAGGTGCTCACCAACCTTGTGGGCAACGCCGTGAAGTTCACCGAGCGCGGCGGAGTATCGGTCCACCTGAGCATGCTCAACGCCGAGAGCTCCACGCCGCGCCTGCGCTTCGAGGTGCGCGACACCGGTCTGGG
>DASPMT010000014.1:0-4027 GCA_035626935.1 Phycisphaerales bacterium
AAAGTCGTTGTTGTCGAACGCACCGTCGCTTCCCGGTACGCCCCCTTGCGATCCCCGGTCCGCGACCGGCGCCGCTGCGAAGAACGCGTCGACGAATGCCACGAAGTCGTTGTTGTCGAGTACGCCGTCGTTCCCCGCGACGCCCCCAACCCGGCCGATGTCGGCCGCGCACACGATCGGAACCAGCATGACGGCGTGCGGCTGGCCGTTCTTCACGCCCGCGCCCACGATCCGTCCGTCATCGGTGATCGCCGTCGCGTCCCAGATCACCCAGCCCGAGCCGGGATCGATCAGCGCGTGCAGGTCGGTCAGCACGCCGTTCTGCCACACGAACCCGTGCTGCGTGGCCGAAGTGCCCGGGATGTACGCCTGCCCGACAACTTGTCCCCGGTTGTTGATCCCACGGGCGATCGCGTGGTGGTTGCCGAGGTTGCCGATGTCGATCGCGCCGGTTGCGGCGCTCCAGACGAACGCAACCGTCCCGGTGTCGGTGTAGGCGTACCCGGCGACCTGACCCAGGTCGTTCACCGCCAGCGCCTCGCCGAACGAGCTGACCTGCTGATCGAGCGGCTGAACGCCGCCGGTCTCGGGCCAGATGCAGGGAACGCCCAACTGATTCGGAAGGTCCACGGTTCCGACGATCAGCCCGGAGCTGTTGATCGCCCGCGCCGCGCTACCGAACCCGCCCAATTCCGGCAGCCGCACCAGCGTGTAGGTCCCGCCGGCGTTCCGCAGCCACTTGACCGCGTGGTTGAACCCGCTGCTTTCCATCGCGCTGCCGACCACCACGCCCGCACCGTTGACGTCGTATGCGTCACTCACAGCCCCGCCGATGGCCGCCAGTTCTGCCGCCGCGGCGCCGCCGACCCCGCCTGCGAACATGAAGGCGTGGAGCGAGAGCGAGTCGGAGATGCCGACGATCAGTCCATCGTCGTTCACGGCACGGGCGAACGCGCCGCTGATGCCTTCACCGGTAATAGCCGTCGGTTCATTGATACCCGGTCCGCGCCAGACGATGGCCAGGTCGTACCCGGATTCAGGCGTGTTGGCGAAACCGACGACCCACCCGTTCTCGCTGATCGCCGTCGCTTCCGCGTGGAAACCGCCCAGCGTGCCAAGGTCTGTCACGGTGTACCGCACTTGGGCCGGCGCCGCGGCGGTGAGTGAAACGACGAGGAGCGAGGCAGAGATCGCGTGCATCAGCGGCAGATGTCCGGGGCAAGCAAACGCTTGCACATGCACGGTTTGAATTGCGTCGCTCGTTATCGGCCGCCGCTGTCGAGTCTGACGATGCACACGTCGATACAGACGGGGTGACGTCCCGGTCGGTCATGCTGTCCACCGCGCGCCGCGGTTCCATCCTTGTGGCCTCGGTTGTCGGTCTCGCCCTCCTGCTGATGGTCGCGTCGACAATGGTCCTGGCCGGCGGACGCGAGGCTGAACTGGCGACGCTGCGCATGCAGGAGGCCAGGACCGTGTACGCCGCCGACGCCGGCGCGAACATGGCCCTCCGCGAGATCAAACGGGGGAGCGATCTGGATGCCGATGGCGAAGTCGGCGGGGTTTCCAACGACAAGGACGCTGAGAACGATCCTGCCATCGGCGGCGCGAAGGCGGGGCAACGTGTCTTCGTCGCATCCAACGGGTCCAACACGTACACCGTCACCGCCCGCACCGGCACGCCGTCACGCTCCTACACGCTCACAGTGGTTCCGGCCCAGACAGCAGCCCACTCCGACGGGTTCGAGGGCTACACGACCGGCGCTGCGCTGACCGGTGCCGGCGCCGGCGGATGGGCACCGTGGGCCAACGCCGCCGGCGCGGTCGGGTACTGCAGCAACACCGTCTCGCGCAGCGGTGTCAAGTCGCAGGAGATCCGCAACACCTCCGACAGCGTACGCCTCTACACGCAGACCTCGGGCCAGTGGGTCTACACCGCCTGGCAGTTCATTCCGACCGCCGCCACGGGGACCGACCACTACTTCATCCTGATGAACACGTACAGCGCCAACGGCGCCAAGAGTTGGAGCACGCAGATCCGGTTCCAGTTGAGCAACAACACGGTTTACGACAACATGCAGGGGGGCGTGACCGGCTCCGTCCGCACGCTCGTCCGCAACCAGTGGGTTCCCATCACCGTGGCGATCAACCTCGACCTGGGTACCCAGACTGTGAGCTACAACAACCAGACACTCTTTACCGGCTCGTGGAACCGCCAGGGTGGCCAGCGGCGTCTTCAGGCGGTCGACCTCTACGGGAGCACCGCCAACCGCGTTTACTATGACGACATCAGCCTGACCGCCGCCGGCGGCGGTGGCGGCTCTGGCGCCAGCGTCACGATGGTCGAATCGCCCTGACTCCTGGCGATGGTGCCGGCGCACTTGCCATCTGTTCCCCCATGGTGAAGAACGGTCGCCGCTCGCACCGCTGCCCCCGGGCTCTCTGGCAGCGCGCACCCGCGTCTGTAACCCGCTAATCTGCACCGATGTCCACCATCGCGCGATTAGCGATCCTCGCCTTCACGCTCAGCCTGCCCCTGGGAGCCACCCTGGCCGACCCGCCCGCGGAGAAGCCGAAGGAGGAAGAAAAGAAGGACCCCCCAGCCCCGAGCGTCACGGAGCACACCGTAACCATCGGCGGGAAGGCCGTTCGCTACCGGGTCACCGCCGGGATGCTGCCACTGATGGATGACCGGCTGAAGGTCAAGGCCAACGTGTTCAACGTCTCTTACGAGCGCCTCGACGAGAACGAAAAGGACAAGGACGGCAAAGCTGTAACGGTCGCATCAAGGAATGCCGGCAGCCGTCCGGTGACCTTCGCCTTCAACGGCGGGCCCGGCTCTTCGAGTGTCTGGCTCCACCTGGGAGCTCTCGGTCCGCGCAAGGTCGCCATGGGGCCCGAGGGAGAGCGGCTTGCCGGCGCTGCGCTCGTCGACAACCCCGACGCGTGGCTCGACTTCACCGACCTGGTCTTCATCGACCCAGTCAGCACCGGCTTCAGCCGTTCGCAGGAGGGGGAGGACCCGCGCCAGTTCCACGGACTGGACGAGGATGTCCGCGCCGTCGGTGACTTCATCCGCCTCCACCTCACCCGGTCGCAGCGCTGGCTGAGCCCCAAGTACCTCTGCGGCGAGTCGTACGGAACCACCCGAGCCGCCGGCCTCGCCGGTGACCTCGCCAGCCGGCTCGGCATCGCCGTCGACGGCGTGGTGCTCGTCTCGCCGGTTCTGAACTTCCAAACCCTGTCGTTCGACAGCGGCAACGACACCGCTTACTGGCTCTTCCTGCCCACCTACACGGCGACGGCTTTCTACCACAAGAGGCTCGCGCCGCCGCTCGACGCTGATTTCGGAAGGGCGCTCGATGAGGCGCGCGCGTTTGCGCAGGGGGACTACCTCCTCGCCCTGGCGCAGGGCGACGCCCTGCCCGCCGCCCGCCGCGACGAGATCGCTGCGAAGATCGCCGCTCTCACCGGTCTCACTCCGGAGTTCATCAAGCGCGCAGACCTGCGGGTCGACATCGGCGCGTTCACCAAGGAGCTGCTCCGCGACCAGGGGAAGACGGTCGGCCGCTTCGACAGCCGATACACCGGCGTGGACCGCAACCACAACGCCGCCGCACCCGAGTACGACCCCTCCTACGCGGTCGTTCAGGCGCCTTTCACCGCCGCGCTCAACGCCTATATCCGGACCGAGCTGGGGTATCAGAGCGACATCAACTACGAGATCCTCACCGGCGCCGTGCAGCCCTGGAGCTTCCCGGGCCGCAACCGCTACGCCAACGTCGGCGAGTCGCTCCGCGGCGCGATGGCCCGGAATCCGCGCCTGCGTGTCCTGGTCGCCAGCGGGTATTACGACCTGGCAACGCCGTTCTTTGCCGCGACGTACACCATGACCCATCTCGGCCTGGCCGAATCCGCCCGGGCCAATATCAGTCAGACGTTCTACGACGCCGGGCACATGATGTACCTCCGGCAGGCCGATTTGACCAAGCTCAGGCAGGACGCGGCCGCGTTCTACGAACGAGAC
>DASPMT010000015.1:0-3525 GCA_035626935.1 Phycisphaerales bacterium
TGTCCTGCTGGGTGTTCCTGGCGCGGAAGCGGGCGGCGGCGCCCGAGGCCACCGCGGCGCCGGCGCTCGAGGCCAGCGCGAGGGCAACGCCGCCGGCCGCGGAGGCTGTGGCCGGGGACGCGGACCCGCCGCCCTCTTCACCCCCGCCCACGCAGCAGGCGGCCGCGGGCCCCTCGCCGTCGACGCGCCGCGCTCGGGTGGCGAAGACCTACACGCCCAGCCAGGTCGCGCAGGCGCTGGAACGCGTCGCAGCCATCGGGGTGCGGCCCGCCGCCAAGGAGCTCGGGATCTCGCGCGCCACGCTCCGCGACTGGGAACGGAAGGTCGCTCGCGCCGCCAAGGGCGAGGGCCCGTCGCCGACCACCGGGCCCGACCCGAAGTCCATCGAGGAGAAGCGCGACGCCGCGATCCTCGCCGAGTGGCGGAAGCAGCAGGGTCTCGGGCCGTCGCAGATCCGCAACCAGCTGCGCCGCCAGGGCACGGTGGTCTCGGTCCAGACCGTCCGCCGGGTGATGGAGGACGCGGGGTACGTCCCGCCGAAGGTGAAGCGTCGCGATCACACGGGCGAGTACGAGGCCGTCCGCCGAAATCAGCTCTGGCACCTCGACTTCCTCCATCGCCACATCCACCGCCAGCCGGTCTTCATCCTCGCGCTCATCGACGACTTCTCGCGCTTCGTTCCGGGCTGGGCCATCGACGACGCCGAGCGCGCCGACGCCGTGATCACCGCCTTCGAGGGCGCGGTCGAGCGGCACGGCAAGCCGGAGGCCGTCATGCACGACGGCGGCTCCGCGTTCTGGGCCTGGAAGGGCGCATCGCGGTTCACCCGGCTGCTGGAGGAGTACGGCGTCGATCAGATCAAGGTCGACGTGCCTTCCACCAATGGCAAAAGTGAGGTGTTCAACGCCAACCTCCAGAAGGAGCTCATCGACCGCGTCACCTTCGCGGACGTGGGCGAGCTCCGGAGGCGGCTCGGACCGCACTTCCACTGGTACAACCACCACCGCACCCACCACGCCCTCGGTGGGCTGCTCGTCCCGGCCGATCGCTACTACGGCAGGGTCGACGAGGTGCTCTCCCGCATCGAGGCGGGCGGCGTCACCGGCGATCCGCTCGACCTGGCCCACCGCACGCTCGACCTGTTCCGCGTCGCCAGCCAGAATGGCAAGACCGAGATCTGGATGATGGGCCACAGGGTGTTCTCGATGCCCGGGTAGGGTGGGCGGCGACTCGCCGATCGGGCAGGAGGGAGTACCACCTTCCACCCACCCAACCAACGAGCGCCGTGTCCACCGTACCCCCGCTCTCGCCCCTCGTCACCGCGGCGATCCTCCTCGTGGCGATCCCCCTCCTCGACCAGCTCGGGATGCCGCACCCCTCCGCCACCGCCGTAGTGGACACGCTCGACGTCTCCCGCTCGCAGGCGTACGCGCTGCGTGGGCGCATCGAGGATCTGCTCCCCACGATCCAGCGGCCACCCGGGCGGCCCGCCGACGAGTCGCCGCCGGACGTGGAGGCCCCGAAGGTGGTGGCGCTCAGCCGCGAGGCGCTCGCCTTCGTGTACGAACACCCGGGCTCGGTCACGGCCCCGGAAGGCGGGCGCCGAGCGTACTCCAGCGGGTTCCGATGCTTCGTCCTCGCGCTCGTCGCCCGGCACCGCGGCCTCCCCGTTCTCGCCTGCGCCGACGCCCTCCAGATCCCGGTCGGGACCTTGCGGGACTGGCTCGAAGGCGGCGTCGCGGACGCGGCCCGGGACGAGAACGCCGCCGCCGCGCGTCCGCGCGACCCCACCGAGCCCCAGATCGCGACGCTGCTCGACCAGTGGAGCCGCTGGAAGGGCGGGTTCACGGCGTTCTGCCGACACGTCCAGCACGACTGGCGGATCCCGTTCAAGCGCACGCTGATCGCCGAGATCCTGGCTGCCCACGGTGTCCGGTTCGCGAAGCGCCGCAGCGGTCGCTCCCCCGACGAGGACGCTCTGCGGGGCCAGTTCGAGACGTTCTTCCCCAACGCCCAGTGGGTCGGCGACGGCTCGCCGATCACCGTCGAGGTCGCGAGCGAGCGGTTCACCTTCAACGTCGAGCTGATGGTCGACCCGTGCTCGGGCGCGGTGGTGGGCGCGTCGGTGCGCGACACCGAGGACGCGGAGGCCGTCGTCGAGGCGTTCCGCGACGGCGTGGCGACCACGGGCGCCGCGCCGCTGGGTGTGCTGCTGGACAACAAGCCGTCGAACCTCACGGACACCGTCGTCGAGGCCCTGGGCGAGGCGAGCGTCCTCCCGGCCACCCTGGAGCGCCCTCAGAACAAGGCGCACGTGGAGGGTGCCTACGGCCTGTTCCAGCAGATCGCGCCGGTCCTGGCGCTGGTCGCGCTGTCGCACAAGGAGCTCGCACGCCAGCTCCTCCAAGCCGTGGTCACCACCTGGGCCCGCACCCTCAACCACCGTCCGCGCGCCGATCGAAAGGGCCGAACGCGCGTCGAGCTCCACAGCCAGACCGCCACCCCGGAGCAGATCGCCGCGGCCAAGGCCGCCCTGGCGGACCGCCTCCGCAAGCAAGAGCGCGCCCGCGAGACGCTCGCCGCCCGGCAGGACCCGCAGGTCCGCGCCCTGCTGGCCGCCGCCTTCTCCCGCCTCGCCTTCCTCGACCCGACCGGCGCCCTGCTCAACGGCATCGCCCGCTACCCGATCGACGCCGTGGTCGAGGGCATCGCGATCGTCGAGGGCAAGCGTCGTGCCGGCACGCTCCCAGAGGGCGTCGACGCCAGGTACCTCCTGGGCGTCACCCGCAACGTCGCCGAGGAGCGCGAGGGCTGGGAGATCAGCCTTGCCCTCTGGGACGAGCGACGGCGGGCTCGCGACACCGCCCTCGACGCCGCGGAGCGTGAGCGTGCCGCGATCGAGGACCTCCGTGACGCCCCCGAGGACCGCCTCCACGCCTACGTTGACCGTGCGCTTCGGTCCGCCCGACGGATCGACCGCTTCTTCTGGCTGACCGCCTCCGCCGATGTGATCGACGCGGAGGAGCCCGAGGCCAAGGAGCCGCTCTTCCGGCTGGCCGCGCGACGGATCTCGGCGACGTTCGCGGTCCCGCACCGCGAGCGCCTGGCCGCCATCCGGTTCGTGGCAGGCCGCGTCCTCCCCATCGCCTGATCAGGCCCCTCACGCGCGCCACGGGTTCATGGGTCGACAGCCAGTGGTGCGCGCCCGGTGACCCACCCGAGAGCCCCACCGAGCCGCCCCTGGACCAGTGTCCGGAGTTCGATGCGGGTCAGGGGTTGACAACCGCAGGTAGGCGATGTCGAACAGGCCGTAGCGGCGGATCGTCTCGTACAGCCCGCGCAGGAAGAACGGGGCGTCCTCGGCCGTCCACACGACGACGTGCAGGCCGAGCCGGCTGGCGCCGTCGAGGAAGAACAGCGCCACCCGCTTCGCCCGCGTCTTGCCGGCTCGGAAGTGCTTCCCGTCGCACAGGAGCATCTGCATCCGGTGCGGGTACTCGAAGGACCGCGTGTCGCCGCCGTGCG
>DASPMT010000016.1:0-11001 GCA_035626935.1 Phycisphaerales bacterium
GGTGAGCAACCGGGTGGAGTGGGAGTGAAACGCGTTCTCACTTGAGATGGATCGGATTGTTGATGATGTAGTCGATGCCGCTCAGCCCGGTGCGCGAGGTAGCCGCTGGAGGCGCACTTGCCTTGGTCGTTGATCACCGAACGTAGCCGACGCCTGAGCATGAAGTCGCGCGCGACAAAGGCGGTCAGCAGGGCGACCAGGACAGGCAGAACGACCGCCGTCAGCAGCGCCGCGGTCCCCGCATTTGAATCAGGTGTGACTAATCGGGCCCGACTGAGCCAGCCCATCGTCGCGACGGAGATCACGGCCATCGCGAGCAGCGGCGACAACGACGGCGCCCCGCCCGATGCGGGCCAGCCACCAATCACGCTTGACCGCCTTGAAGGAAGCGTCCACACTGCTCATCGGTGAACGGATCAAGCTCAGAGAATGCCCGATACACCTTGGCGCCCCGGGATACGCATCGCGTGTAGTCTAGAGAATCAGGCGCCTCGATGCATGAGCCCTACCGCGTCTCGTCATTGATGATGAAGTCCACCCCCGGCGGCCGGTAGGGCTGGATCGCGTCCCACGGGCTGGTGCCCGGCGTGCCGCCGTTATCCACCCCGTCGCTGCCGACGGTGTAGAGCAGGAACGCGCGCCCCTGTTTGTCGGTCGCGGGGTCGATCCGCTTGTACCCGAAGGGCTTGCCGCTCCAGGGGTCGAGCGGCACGCCGGGAGTCCAACGGGGGGAGAGGTCGCCGAGCTGGTCGGGGTAGCGCCCGGTGGAGAGCCGGTGGTGCTCCAGCGCGATGAGGATCGGCATGGCCGCGCGGTCGATCTCGATCTGGTCCTCCGAGGCGAGGGCCCGCTGCATCGCCGGCATGAGGAACCGGACGAGGATCAGGTCGGTCTGCGGGACGGGTGGGCCCGCGGGGTTGCTGCGCTGGTGGCGCAGCAGCTCCGCGTCGGCGATCAGGGCGTCGTAGAAGGTGTCGAAGGCCACGAGGTTCTCGTCGAGGTTGCCGAGCCTCCCGTCGGGTACCTGCATGAACGACGTCTGGAAGAGCGTCCGCAGAGCAGGGCTGTACTTGCCCAGGCGCACCCTCGCCGGGTCGGCGAACGCCCAGCAGACCGCGTCGCGCGACGAGACCTTCTCACCCTCAAACGGGAGGGACGGGGAGGTCGTGTTCTGACGCTTGCGCACCACCCGTCCGCAGGCGTCGACCCACGGCTGTTCCGGTCGCTCCCGCAGCGCCGCGCGCAGCTCGCCGTACGCCAGCGCCTCGATGGCGATGCCCACCAGGCGGCCGATCAGAATCGGCTCGCGCTGCAGCATGCGGGCCATGCCCAGAGTGTTGTCCAAGGCGTGCTCGAAGCGGGTGGGGTCGTTGTCGCCGACGGCCTGGCGCATGCGCCCGCCCTCCCAGCGAGCCAGCCGGCGGAGCGAGGCGTAGTTGCCGCCCCACGCGGCGTTGAACAGCGGCTGGTCGATCGGGTGCACGAGGTTCGGCATCGAGTCCGGCGCATCGACAATCGCCCGGACGTCGTCAAAGACCCCCAGACGCTCGTACTCGGCGAGCATGCGCGTCGAGAATGGCTCGTTCAGGGCCCGGTCCGTCACCGCGCGCTCGTCCTCTTCCGGGCTGGGCCGCTGCGCGACCCATGACCCTTCAAGATAGGGCGTGACGCCGCCGACCGACGGCAGGCCGCTTGGGTACAAACCTGTCTCGGCGTGGCCCATCTTCTTCAGCAGGGTTGCCAGCAGTTCGTACGCGTTCGCGGCCTCAACCGCGACGGCGCCGCGGCCGGCTTGGTCCTTCTCCATCAGCGCGATCAGCGCCTGCGCACCCGGCTTGAGGGCGGCGGCACGGACCGCCTGCCGCCTGATCTTCATCTCGTGCCACCCCCAGCCCGCTCCGCCGATGACCAGGAGCACGGCGGCGACCAGCGCGGCCCGCTTGGTCCACTTCCACAAACGCGCCGGCGTCAGCCACGGGTTGCTCGCCCGCACGGTGGACTCAGACGGCCGGAAGAGCCGGGCGCCGGACTCTGCACCCCCCAGCTCGCCCAGCGACGCGTCCACCTCGGTGACAAAGCCGCACTCGGGGCAGACGACGCAGAGCTGGTCGTCAACAGGAAGGCCGCCGAGGAAGTAGTTGCACCGCGCGCAGCGACCGCGGGTGCGGAGCACGGTTCGGACCCGGCGGCGGAGCAGGTAGTCGCGCGACAGCGCACCCAGGAACGCGCCGCACGAGAAGAGCACCGCCAGCAGCAGCGCACCGTACACCAGCTCGCCCATCCAGGACGGTTTCTGCAGAGCCCTCGCCAGCAGCGGCCCCTTGAGCCAGCCGCGATCAACCATCCATGCCTCGCCTATCCCCGCTACGGGGATCAACGAGACGCCGATCATCACCGCGACGGCCACCGCCGTCCACCGCATGGCGCGGGAGACGATCCCGCTCGCCGCGGCCTGGACGAACCGCGCGCACTGCTCGTCGCCGAAGCGGTCGAGCTCGGGGAACGCACGCCAGAGTTTGCGGGTGATCAGACGCACGGGAGGAGTCTACCTATACGCACACGCCGGGTTCACAGGTGCACGCCGGGCGCCTGCCGCTGGGAGGGCGAGTCGACCTCGCAGAACGGCTGCACAACCACGTCCGCCATCCCCGCCACCAGGCTGGACGGGAACGTGGTCGCGAGATTGTTGAGGTCCCGGACGTTGCCGTTGTAAAAACGCCTCGCCGCGGCGATGCGGTCTTCGGTAATGGCCAGCTCTGCCTGCAGCTGGCGGAAGCCGGCATCGGCCTTCAGGGCGGGGTACGCCTCGGCGACAGCCAGCAGGCCTCCCACCGCCGAACGCAGCGCGGGCTCCTCACGGGCGACCGATTCCGGGTCGCCGCCGGCCTGCATCGCTCTTGCGCGGGCCGCGACCACTCGCTCCAGCACGTCGCGCTCGTGCGCGGCGTACGCCTTCACGGTGGTGACCAGGTTGGGGATCAGGTCGTAGCGCCGCTTGAGCTCGACGTCGATCCCGGCCGCCGACTCGCGCAGGTGCTGCTTGAGCGACACGAACCGGTTGTACGTCGCGATCAGCCACACCAGCGGCAGCAGCACCACCGCCCCGACGACCACCAGCACCACCACGAGTCCTTCCATCTCCGTCTCCTTCCGTTCAGCGCGCCGCGTCGCGGCACTGCTTCACCAGATACGCGGGCCAGTGCTCCAGAAACCCCTTCACCCACCCGGCCGCGGAGGCGAAATCGTCAGGCTCCCAGTGACCGTGGCCGCTCACCAGCAGTCCGACGCCCGCGTTGAGCTGCAGGTGCTGGTCCGGGTGCGCGAGCAGGAACTCCATCATCCGCGGGTCGATCACGGCGAACGCGAAGCGCCGGTCGCTGCTGCTGACGTGGAAGCGGCGCGAGAACTCTTCGGACTCGAAGTCGATGTCGCCGCCGCCGAGCATGTCCATGATCCGGTCGCCGAGCCCCTCCGGACCGATGACCAGCGACGGCGTGCCGCCGAGATCGGCCACCATGTTGAAGAGCAGGTACGAGCGCTCGTGCGTACGACGGTTCTTGCCGCTGCCGGTGACCCACTGGTAGTCGCCGGCTTCGCAGCCGGCGCCGATGCCCGACGAGCCCGTGTCCAACGGCCCGCTCATGGTGTTGGCGAACCCGCGGCCGTGCCCGGCCTGGAAGAGCGAGAAGATCGCGTACGGGAAGCCGTCGGTGCGCGACGGCCCGCTGAAGAGCCCGCCCCCCGCGCCGTGCGGGCCGGGGTCGAACACCCAGCCGCGTTCGTACGCGAAGCGGGCCAGCGCCTCGGTCCGCTGCCGGCGCAGGCGCGCGGAGATGATCAGGCCCACGATGACCGCCACCACGATGACGACCGCCAGCACCAACCCTCCCGCGTTGTCCAATTCAGTGCCTCCCGCCTCTCATCCCCCACGCACGCCGGATCGTATCGCGGTTCAACGCGGAGCGTCGTTGACGATGTAGTCGTAGCCGCGCCCCCGGCCCGGGCGCAGGTTTTCCCACGGTGACGGGCCGCCGTCACCGCCGTTGTCGACACCGTCGGCGCCGGCTGAATAGAGCAGGTATCCGCGCCCGTGGCGGTCGGCAGGGACCAGTCGTTTGTACAGCAGCGGCTTGCCGGTGGCGGGATCGAGCGGAATCGCGGACAGGCGAGAGCCGACGAGTTCGGCGAGTGACACCGGGTACTCGCCCCGGTCAAGCCGGTAGCGCTCGAGCGCCACCATCACCGAGACACCGTCTCGCACAACCACTTGCGAATCGTGCCATGGCAGCAATGCCTCAACCCGATAAGCCGCCAGGTCGACAAGCAGGCCGCGGTCGGCCCCCATCCCCTCCGGCGCGGGGTCGCGCTTCCACATCGGTTGAGCGGCCCGCGCCGCGACTGAATCAAAGTAGTTGTCGACCGCGGCCAGGTTGGCCTCCAGCGTGCCGACGCGCCCGACCGCCATGCGGTGCGCAGCCAACCCCCGTCGAAGCTCGGTCGTGCGCGCGCCCCAGCGCACGCGCGACGGTTCGCTGAACATCCACGCGACGATGTCCCGAACGACCGCGCGCTCGCCCTCGTAGGGGAGCGCCGGGAGCGTTCCGAGTGGATGAGCTGCCATCGCGCGGTCGATGGCGTCGAGCCACGCGGCGTTGGGGTGGGCCTCGATCACACACCGAACGTCGAACAACGCGAGGGATTCCAGCGCCCAGCTGTTCAGCCGTTCGTCAAGCGACGGCAGACGCTCGAGCAGGGCCGCCAACCCGAGCCCGGTCCGCAGCCGGGCCTCGAACTCCGCCACGTTATTCGATCGCCATGCGACCCGCAGCTGCGCGGCGTTCCACCGGGCCAGCGACCGGAACTCGGCGCCCCGGAGCGCCGCGCCCTCCCACAGCGGTTCGCCCTGAACCGCGGCGTAGGTCGGCTCGATGCGGGCCGTCGTCAACCCGCTCAGCTCCTGGAAGAAGCCGTTCGTGTTCAGGGCCGCAAGCATCGCCGATGCGTGCTCCTCATTCACGGCCCATTCGGCCGCGAAGTCCGCTGAAGGCTTCTGGAACGCGGCGATGTAGGACCCGTCAGGAGCGACGTTCGGCGGCAGGCCGACAGGGAAGGCGGCGGCGTGCGCCTCGCCGAGCTTGCGGCGAACGGTCGCGAGACGCTCCGTTACCGTCAGCGCGTCAGACTCTGGCGCGCGCTGCGAGGCAACGAGCGAAGCAAGGAGGGCGGCGGCCCGCGGCATTCCGCGTGCCCGTGCGGCCTGCCTGCTCAGACGCCACTCGTAGATTCCCCACGCGGCCGTCACCGCGAACGCAACCGCGAAGACGGCGGCCAGCAGCCGACCGCCCCAACGCCGGATGAACGCGAGGTCTACCCACGGCCTGGCGCGCTTCATCGCCTCCGCTGAGGGCGAGTAGCGTGCCCGCCCGCCGGCGGGCGACTCGCTGAGCTCACCGAGCGACGGATCGACCTCCACCTCCAGACCGCACTCCGGGCAGACGACACGGCACGCGCCATCGACAGGCAACCCTGCCAGGACGTACCCGCACGCGCCGCAACGGCCCCGGGCCCGCAGCACCCAGGCGATCCGTCGTCGCAGGAACACGTGCGAAAGAGCCAGCCAAGCCGGCGCGCCCCACGCGGAGAGCAGCAGGAACACGACGCCGCTCACCGTGATCCATACATACGTCACGGTCAAGGATCGGCCCCAGTCGATGGTCGCGCCGTGCACCATGCTCGCCGCGGCCACGCCGGAGGCCACACATACCGCGAGCACCGCCCACTGCGCCGCCCAGTGCACCAGCATCAGCCATGCCGGACGCGAGCGCCGGGCGGCCCGCGTGAACCGGCGGCAGTGGTCGTCGGAAAAACGATCGAGCTCGGGGAACGCGCGCCAGATGTGCCGGGAGATCAAACGCACGCGACAAGTCTATCTAAACGAAAGAAAGGAGGGGGTGCACGCGTTCGCACGCGCACGCGATCAGGCGGCGGTTCCAAGTACCGACCGGCTGACAGGCAGCCTTTGCGCGGCGATAGCAGACAGGCGCGTGCGTCGACCTGATAGGCCGGTCTACAGGGCCGCCGTATCCTCATGCATGACTATCCCCGAGCCGTTCCTCGGGCTTGCCGTCGCGCTGGGGCTCGGCCTGCTGGTCGGCCTGCAACGCCAGCACGCGGGATCCGCCGTCGCCGGGGTGCGTACGTTCGCGATCATCACGCTGCTGGGCGCCGGCGCCGGGCTGCTGCAACCGATCGCGGGTGCATGGGCCATCGGGGCCGGGCTGCTGTCGGTCGCGGCGCTGGCGTGGGTCGGGAACGCGAGCGGATCGAAGGAGGACCGCCCGCGCGGCATGACCACCGAGGCGGCGATGCTGCTGATGTTCGTCGTCGGCGTCCTGGTGACTGTCGGCCAGCGCCCGGCCGCGGCGGTGATCGGCGCGCTGTGCGCGGTGTTGCTGCACATGAAAGACCGCCTCCATCGGGTGGCCCGTTGGCTTACCGACGACGACCTGCGGGCGATCATGCAGTTCGCGGCGGTGACGCTCATCATCCTTCCGATCCTGCCCGACCGTGACATGGGGCCGTTCGGAGCGCTCAACCCCAGGCACATCTGGCTGCTGGTGGTGCTCGTGGTGGGTATCAGCCTCGCCGCGTACCTGGTTCACCGCGTGGTCGGCGGCAACCGAGGCACGCTGGCGGCAGGGTTGCTGGGCGGGCTGATCTCCAGCACCGCCACCACCGCGGCCTTCTCACGTTCAGCGAGGGCCAACGCGTCGTCGGCGGCCGGCGCTGCCGCGGCGATCGCGGCGGCCAGCGCGGTGCTCTACCCGCGTGTTGCGGCGGAGCTTGCGGTTGTGGCCCCGGGGATCTGGGTCCGGCTCGTTTGGCCATTGGGGATCATGCTGACACTTTCTGCCGTGCTGTGCGCGCTCGTTCTGTTGCGCAGCCGGCGCGAACGCACGGCGCTGGAACACGTCAGCAACCCGTCGCAGCTCAAGAGCGCCCTGTTCTTCGCGGCGATGTTTGCCGCCGTTACGCTCGCCGCCGCTGCGTCGGCCCACTACTGGGGCTCCCGCGGCACGCTGCTGGTCGCGGCACTATCGGGGCTGACGGATCTTGACGCCATCACGCTCACGGTGGGCGAGCAGGCCGCCACGGGCACGGTGACGCCTGCCTACGCGTCGGCGGCGATCCTGATCGCGGTGGTCTCCAACACGCTCTTCAAACTTGGGATTGTGTGCGTAATCGGCGGTCGAGAGCTGGTGCGGCACGTCTGGTGGTACATGGCGGCAACGGCCGCGGCGGCCGCGGGACTTGCGGCGTGGCTGCTGGCTGCAGAGTAAGTCGACCGCTCTCACGAGGGGCACCGATGAACGCCGTGGATCGCCTATTTCTTCTGGGGCCGCTGCGCCTCGGCCTCCAGAGCACCGACGACCTCGCGCCATTCGACCTCACGCCGAACATTGCGCACGGGCCACGCCTGGACCAGCCGGTTGGGTCTCACGCCGAGGCGGTCCATCTCGCGAACCAACCCCTTGATCCGCGGCCCGGCGCTGAAGGCCCCTTCAGCCGGGAAGTAGCCGAGGTCGCCCTCGAAGAGAATGCCCGTGCTGGGGAAGTAGAACACGACGTAGCAGAACGCGTGCGCGGAGTGCTCACCTATGTCAATCAGGCGCACGCTCGCCTCACCAGCCTCGATCGTGCGCTCCCCTTCAAAGAACTCGATCGTCGAACGCCCCGTCGGCCGCGTCGTGGCCGGCGCCAGCGAATTCGGGCGGGAGAGAATCCATTTGACGTACGGCTCAAGTGCGCGAGGAGCAACCACGGTGGCACCAGCGCCCGCGAACGCGCGCAAACCACCTGACGAGGCGGGGTGGTGGTGGCCCACGGCCGCGAGTGCGACGGGTTTGCCCGGGAACCGCTCGCGCAGCGCCGCGAGAACCGTCTCGCAGGCCGTGTCCCCGTAAGGCGCCTCCAGCACGACAAGGTCGGCTTTACGCTCGACCACCAGCACGCGCGAGTCCGTCTCGGCGAGTTCCATCGCCCAAAGCCCGGGGCCCAGCGCCACGAACTCGACGCGCGTCAGAACTGAGGGAAGGCTCCCCCAATCGGGAAGATCGCCGCGTCGCTCGGGCGGCGGCTGGAACACCGCCGCGGGCGGCGTGCTCGCCGCCACCGAGGAGAGCGTGAGGGTGTACTTCAGCGTCACGTCCGGGAGGACAAAGAAGCGGACAATCCGCCCGGGTACCGCGACGCCGTTGTGGTCCTGCCAGTCTTCAAACGACGTCCAGTTGCAGACGTCGCCCAGCCGCGGATCGGACGCGAGGCTCTCGATGCGCACCACGCGGTTTGACCCGTCGAGAAGCAGCGTGCATGCCCCGCCCGCGCGATCGCAGAACGTGACGGGCGTAAGCCTGTGCCCCTGCGCATCGATTGGCTCCCCGGACCGGCACGAGGCCGCGGCGGATGCGGCCGCAAATGCAGCGGACGCCGGCCACCACCGCGCCATCTGGGCGGCCTCCCCGGGCGCCTCGGAGGACTTCAGCTCACGAAAGGGCTTCCCCACACCCTCCTGCCGCGCGGCCCGCTCTTGCAGAAGCAGCGTTGTTTCAATCCTCGGCGACTGATCCGGCCCGCTCCGCTCTTGGACCATCATCGCTCCGGTCGCGGCGTCGAGCACGATCTCCATCCGAACGGCCCTGGGACGGGTCATTCCCGGCCTCATCAAGTGCCCCTCAACGTCCAGGGTGCCGGTGTAGACGGCTGAGCACCCGCCGGCGGCTCCACCACCGAGCATGGCCCGCCCACCTGCACGCAACCGCTCAACGACGTCCCTCGCCTGCGTGATCACCAGCGACTCGCAGTGATCAACAGAAGGAGGACCAGGCGTGTACAGGGTCACGCACGTGCAGAACGCCAGCAAGGGTGCGAGCAGCATGGAAGAACTCCTGCGACACGTCGCGAGCCGCTGGAGGTTCTTTGCGCACCGGGCCTGTGCGCTCGATCAAAGCCGGAAACCGCCGCATGGCAAACAGGTTGCGGTCCCGTGTACAGGTGGGGTGGCGCGTGACTGCACCGTCCTTACCAGGCAAAGGGTGCACGTGCGCGGCGGGTCCCCGCGGTCAATCCAGCGAGTTGATGATGTAGTCCGTGCCCTTTCCACAAACGGTGAATGCGTCGTACGGGCTCTTGTGTGCGTTGCCGCCGTCATCGGAGCCGTCGAAGCCGGTGCAATACAGCAGGTAGCCGTCACCGGGCAAGGGAGCGGAGGCGTCGACGACGCGGTAGCAGAACATGGACGCACTATGCGGGTCGCGCGGGATGGTGACGATGAAGGACGGGGCCGCTTCCGCGAGAGTGGCGGGGTATCTGCCCCGCGCGAACCGGTATCGCTGCAGCGCGATCATCAACCGCACGCCCTCGATGCGGGCGTCACACTGCAGGCGTGTCAGCACGGCGTTCTGCAACGCGGGCAGAAGAATCCCCATCGCCAGGTTGTACTCCGACTTGTTCTCGTCGTGGAGGAGCTCGGCGGCGTTCCGGATCTCGCTGACGGACGCACCGGCTGATGTCTGCTGCGCCAGCGTGTCGAAGAACCGGTTTGCCGCCGAGACGGTCTTCGCTTTCCGAGGAAGAACGATGCCCGGCACGGAGGCCCAGGGGCTCCGCTCAACGGGCAAACCGTCGCCCATATCAGTCAGGCGTTTGAGCGCGTCCACGTTGAGGTAGCCATCACCTCGCCCATCATCGGTGTGGAGAAACTCGATCGCGTCAAGAGTGACTACGCGCTCCGTATCCAGGATGTGCGAGGGTGGGCGGAGCCGCTGGCGGTCGACCGCTGCGAGCAGCGACTCGAGCGTGCGCTCGTCGAGTGCGCGGCTCATCAGCGCTCCGCGGACGCAGTCGAGCGTCATCTGCTGCACGGCCATGCCCACGACTTCGTGGATCACTCCTTGATGAGGCGCAGAAAGCCGCCCGATTGCGAGGCCCGATTCGGTCGCACGTACGAATTCGACGAGGTCGCCGCGCTCTAACGCGACCTCCATCCTGAGGCGGTTGATCCGAGCGAGGCGACGGCGGTGCCCGAGCCAGTAGTACTTCTGGCTCAGGTACCAGGACGTGCTGTCAACGGTTCGCACCGCCCGGGGAGCCTTGGCGGCCAGGTCCAAGTCATCCCAGACCCGCGCCACGGTCAGTTGCTGGAGCACGCGCCGGCAGTGCTCCCGATTCAGCTCGACAACCTGTGCGGTCCCGCCCGGCAGCTCACCCGTGTAGTCAAGGCCCTCGCTACCAGGCGCGGCCGCGCTGAATTCGCCTTCGATCTGGTCGGAGATCCTGACCGCCGCCTCGATCGCCCGCTCCAGATGCGGGAACCCGTTCTCACCGGGCGGCTGTTGCCGTTCGATCGCGTCCTCCATCGCCCTTGCGAACCTGCCCGGCTGTCCGAGCGGCTGCAGCAACGGCCTTCCGACCACGATCGCGACGGCGGTGACGAACAGCGCCAGCGCGGTGACCGGGATCAAGTAACGCTTCTTGCGGTACCATCGCCGGGTGGCGGGTGATCGCTCGGTTTCCGCGTCCGGACCGTGCGGGTTACTTCGCGGGGAGTGCATACACCCCGCGTCCCACCTTGTCGCCCAGCCGTCCCGCGGTGACGAGCTGCTTGAGCAGCGGGCAGGCGCGGTACCGGTCGTTGTTCAGTCCATCGGCCAGCACGTTCATGATGTTCACGCAGGTGTCGAGCCCGATGTAGTCGGCAAGACGCAGCGGGCCCATCGGGAAGTTGCAGCCGAGCTTCATGATCCCGTCGATCGCCTCCGGCTCGGCGACGCCCTCCATCCACGCGTAGAACGCCTCGTTGATCATCGGCATCAGGACGCGGTTGGAAACGAACCCGGCGCGGTCGTTGGCCTTCAGCGGCGTCTTCCCCATCGCCGTCGCCAGAGCGACCGTGCGCTCGACCACCGCGGCCTCGGTCTGCACCGCGGGGATCACCTCGACCAG
>DASPMT010000017.1:0-2985 GCA_035626935.1 Phycisphaerales bacterium
GGTCTTGAAGGGAAGTCCTACGCCGTCCTGGTAACGGCGCCCGCTGTGATCCAGGCCAACCGCCCGCAGCTCGCCGCACGGGTGGCGGCGGTGGTTTCCGACACGCTCGCAGAGAACACAGGCGCTACCGGGTTTGTTCCCGGCCCGCGCGTCGTGGAATATCAGTACAACCGGCCGAGCTGGGTCGCGCGACCGATGGGCGAGGTCGCCAAAGAGCTCGGCGTGCAGCGCATCATCTTCGTCGACATCAGCGAGTACCGGTTGCGCGACCCGGGGAACCAGTACGTCTGGGAGGGCGTCGCATCGGCGCTCGTCGGCGTCGTTGAGGCCGACGGCCCGCTCCCCGACGACATGGCGTTCCAAAAACGGCTCGAGGTGAAATTCCCTGACGCCGAGGGGTACTCGCCGGCTGACATGGCCGAACCGCTCATCAACACCGAGCTGACCCGCCGCCTGTGCGACCGCATCGCCTGGCTCTTCTACACGCACGAAGAGCCCAACATTATCAAGTACTGATCGCGTACCACGCCACGCGTTTCCACTCCCCTCCGGACCCACGCATGAAGACCGCGCGCTCAATCCTGGCCGTCACGCTGCTCGGTGCAAGCCTCGCGCTGGCCGGGTGCAACCTCTTCGCCGGAGCGTACCTCATCGCCCACGGCCCCGAGAAGACCCCGGCCGTGTACACCTTGCCCAAGGAGCGCACCGCGGTCATCGCCCTGGACGACCGCGGCAGCGTCGTCCCGCAGCGCAACCTGCGCGACGTGATCGGCAAGACGGCCGAGGAGGAGATCCTGACCCGGCAGCTCGTCAAGGAGATGGTCGCGTCGCGTCTCGCCTCTGCCGTGATGGCGCGCGAGAGGTCCGGGGTGCCGATGGGCATCGCCGAGCTCGGCCAGGCGGTGAAGGCCGACGTGGTCATCTACGTCGTCATGGACCAGTTCACCCTGAGCGAAGACGGCACGACGCTCTCGCCGCTCGCCACCGGGCGCGTCAAGATCGTCGACAGCCAGACCGGCAAGCGTCTGGGCCCGCCCGAAGACGGGCCCAGCGACTACTACCAGCTCATCGTGCGCCTGCCCGCTCAGGCCGGCACCGCCACCACCACGTCCGCGCAGCTTCAGCAACTCCAGGACCTCGCCCGGCTCACCGGGCTCGCCCTCTCACGCATGTTCTACGATGCGGAAGTCCTGACCGCACCGACCAAGCTGCAAGAGCCCAAGGGGTGAACGCCACGCCGCACCATACACAAACACCCGGGGCTGCGCGCCCGCGCGTGCTCCACATCGTCGATATGCCCGGCGCCGGGTGGGACGCTCTGGCCGCCGCCGCCCGGTGCGCCGCCGTCGAGAGCGCCCAGCAGCGGATGCTCCTGATCGGCGACCACGCGGCGGCCGCCGACGCTGCGGCGTTTGGCCTGCAACCGGACTACCGCCTCTGCCCACCGCTGAACCGCCTCCCCGCTGCGGTCGGCCCTCTGGACCGGCTCATGAAGGCCGTCCGACGCTCCTGGCCGGTCGATCTTATCCATGTCTGGAGCGACTCCGCCCGCGTGCTCTGCCGCGAGACGCTCGGCTACGCCCTGCCGATTACACAGGAAGACCCAGCTCCGTTTGCGCCGGCGTTGCGGCCGCTGGATCGCAGCGCCGCCCGCGCCGCCATGGGTGTAGCCCCGCACGAGACGGCCGTGCTGCTCGCCTCCGACCGGCCCGGCGTCGGCGACGCGCGACGCTTCGCGGGCATGGTGGGCGTGCTGGCCCTGGCCGAGTACGCGGTCGTGGGCGTTGCGCCACGCAGCAGCGACTCCTTCAGGCGAGCGGCCCGTTTCCTGCGAGGCTTCAACCGTGCGTGGGACATCGTTCCCCTTGCCACACCGCCTCACCTGGCGGTGAGCGGGGCCGACATCATCGTCTATGACCAGGGTGACTCGCTGGTGAGCGACGCCGGGCCCGGCCCGCGCTCGGGGGGCGTCGTCCATGCCGCGGGCGCTCTTGGCATGCCGGTGATCACGACTGATTCCCCGCTCGCCCGTCGCCTGCTGCTGCCGCTGGCGGCCGAGCTTATCGCCCGCAACGGCACAATGCCGGAGATTGCGCGGCTCACGGCGCCGCTGTGCAGCGACCCCGCGCGCCGGGCAGCTGTGGGCGAGAAGCTGCGCACGCTGTTGGCCCATACCGAACGCCCGCGCATGGACAAGCGCTGGCTCGCGGCGTTGACGCAGGGAGCCGCCGCATGACCGGGCACCGGGCCGGAAGGACACGCGTGCTGTTTGTCTGCCTGGGCAACATCTGCCGGTCGCCGCTCGCCAAGGCTCTGTTCGAGCACCACGCGACCGAGCGCGGGGTGCTCGACCGCTTCGAGATCGATTCGTGCGGCACCGGCGACTGGCACGTGGGCGGACCGGCGGATCACCGGTCCATCGCAGTTGCAGAGCGCAACGGCACGCCTCTGCGACACACGGCCAGACAGATCGGTCCCGCCGACCTGGAACGCTTCGACCACATCATCGCCATGGACCTGGCAAACATCGATGCGCTCGCCGCGCTCGGGGCCCCGCGTACACGGGTCCGTCTGCTGGGCTCGTTCGATCCCGCGCGAGCCGGTCTGCCGTCCGAACACCAGCAGGTGCCCGACCCGTACCACGGCGGCGACAACGACTTCGACGAGGTTTATTCCATGACCAGCGCCGCCTGCAAGGGGCTCCTCGACTCGCTCCTCTCCGGCACCCCCGCGTCCGCCCGGCGCGGCTTCACGCTCATCGAGCTGCTCGTCGTGATCGCCATCATCGCGCTGCTGGTGGGAATCCTTGTGCCCGCCCTGTCCGCGGCTCGGCAGGCGGCGCGGAATGTCGCCTGCTCGGCGCGTCTGCAGCAGCTCGGGGTGGCGCTGACCGGCTATACAAACGACTATCCCGACCGGCTCCCGCAGCTGCGGGTCGACGTCGCGCCCGGCGTCACCGCCAACATCGGCGCGCTGTTCGGCGGC
>DASPMT010000018.1:0-2916 GCA_035626935.1 Phycisphaerales bacterium
TGGCTGTCGACGGCGGTGGAGAACGTCTCTTTCTTGCTGGTCGGGATCGTCGTGTTGCGATCGATCAGCTTCGTCATCACGCCGCCCATGGTCTCCACGCCCAGGCTGAGCGGGGTGACGTCGAGCAGGAGGATGTCCTTCACCGCGCCGGTGAGCACGCCGCCCTGGATGGCCGCGCCGATGGCGACGACCTCGTCAGGGTTGACGCTCTTGTTCGGCTCCTTGCCGAAGATCTCCTTGGCGATCTGCACCGCCTTGGGCATGCGGGTCGAGCCGCCGACGAGCACGACCTCGTCGAGTTTGCTGGCGTCGATCTTGGCGTCGCGGAGGGCCGCCTGGCAGGGGCCGCGGAGACGCTCGAAGAGGCTCTTGGTGAGGTCCTCGAACTTGGCGCGGGTGAGGGTGACCTGCAGGTGCTTGGGGCCGTTGGCGTCGGCTGTGATGAACGGCAGGTTGACCGACGTCTCGTTCATCGTCGAGAGCTCGATCTTCGCCTTCTCGGCGCCTTCCTTGAGGCGCTGCAGGGCCATCGGGTCCTTGCGGATGTCGATCCCTTCCTTCTTGCGGAACTCCTCGGCGATGTGGTCCATCAGGGCCTGGTCCCAGTCGTCGCCGCCAAGGTGCGTGTCGCCGTTGGTGGCGAGCACTTCGAAGACGCCCTCGCCGATGTCGAGGATCGAGACGTCGAACGTGCCGCCGCCGAGGTCGAACACGGCGATCTTCTGGTTGGTCTTGCCCTTGTCGAGCCCATAGGCGAGCGCCGCGGCCGTCGGTTCGTTGATGATGCGCTCGACGGTGAGGCCGGCGATCTCGCCCGCGTCCTTGGTTGCCTGACGCTGCGCGTCGTTGAAGTAGGCGGGAACGGTGATGACCGCGCGGGTCACGGTCTCGCCGAGGTACTCCTCGGCGGTCTTCTTGAGGTCCTGCAGGATAAAGGCGGAGACCTGCTGGGGCGTGAACTCGCCTTGGTTCACCTTTACCTTCACGAAGTCCTCGGCACCGCCGGTGACGGTGTACGGAACGAGCTTCTCCTCGCTCTCCACTTCCGTGTGGCGCCGGCCCATGAACCGCTTGATCGAGAAGATCGTGTTCTTGGGGTTGGTGACCTGTTGGTGCTTGGCCTGCTGACCGATCAGCCGCTCACCCTTGTCGGTGAACGCGACGACCGAGGGCGTGATGCGCGAGCCGCTGGAGTTGATCAGCACCTTCGGAGCGCCGCCCTCCATGATGGCGACGACGGAGTTGGTGGTGCCGAGGTCGATGCCGATGATTTTGCTGCTGTTGGATGCCATGGTTTGAAATCCCCTTCTGGCCGGACTGCCCGGCCCGCCGCCCTCGCCGGGTGCTCCGGGGCGACACCGGGTGTGGGCAACCGCCGTGCCAGCCGAACGGGTGCCGCTTGTCGATGAAGCCCGGACTGAAGGGCATCAGCGGTCGCTGTGTGAGCCCCCGTTCATACGGCGAGGGAACGGTCTGACGCAGCCGGGCAACCGCGGGCGGGGCGGGTGCCAGATTGGCAGGTGGCCGAGCAGCGTTTGCGGCCAGCGGGTGGATCGGTTACCGTTTGGCCTGCCCTAGGGAGGCCATAGAGGTTTCCCAGCCAAGGAACGCCCGTATGGCCGGACCATCACCGTCTCCCGATCACGCCTCCCCAGTTGCCTCGCTCTTCGGTCCGGGGGTCGCTCCCATGCCGGAGGGGTTGACCGCCGATCAGAAGGACCATTGGTGGTTCAAGAACGTCTACCAAGGTGACCGCACTGCCCAGCTCACCGTTCGCGCCGTAGTCATGGGCGGGTTCATCGGCATGCTGATGTCGGTGAGCAACTTGTACACCACCGTCAAGTTGGGCTGGGCGTTCGGTGTCGCCATCACCGCGTGCGTTATCTCGTTTGTGATCTGGAACGCCGTCCGCGCTCTGACCGGACGGAGCGTGAGCCAGATGACCATCCTCGAGAACAACTGCATGGCGTCGACGGCTTCGGCGGCCGGCTACTCCACCGGCGGCACGGTCGGGACCGCGTTCGGCGCGCTGCTGCTGATCAACGGGGTGCACTTCCACTGGACGATGCTCGCGCCGTTCGTCTTCTTCGTTGCGGCCTTGGGCGTCTTCCTGGCAATCCCCATGAAGCGCCAGATGATCAACCATGAGCAGCTGCCGTTTCCATCGGGCATCGCGGCCGCTGAGACCCTGCGCAGCCTCTACAGCCACGGCAGGGAGGCGATGCAGAAGGCCTCCTCGCTGGTCATCGCGCTGTTTGTCGGCATGGTGATCGCGCTGCTGCGCACGTACGAGGGCGTTGTCGGCATGCTCACCAAGGCCGGCAAGGCCCCCGAGTGGCTGCAGAACCTCGCCCACAGCGTGAAGATCCCTGAGCTCATCGCGTTCCCCAGCGAGTGGCTGGTCAAGCGCGGCGCCGTTGGCGGCTGGGGCTTCGAGCCTAGTGCGTTGCTGATTGCCGCCGGCATGATCGTGGGCCTCCGCGTCTCGCTCTCCATGCTGCTGGGCTCGCTGATCCTTTATCTTGGGTTCATCCCCTGGCTCACCGGCATGGACGCCGCCAGCGCCGGTGTCGAGGGGTACGTGCGCAACTTCAACTACGCGCCGACGGGCGACTTCAACCCGATGCGGTGGTCGCTGTGGGCCGGTACGTCGCTGATGGTCTTTAGCAGCCTGACGGTCGTCGCCATCCAGTGGAGGACGATCGTGCGAGCATTCAAGCTCGGCGGCGGCAAGGGCGAGTCGGACGCGGAGCTCGCCCGCATCGAGGTCCCCGGCAAGTGGCTCTCTATCGGGCTCGTGCCGATCGGCATCGGCCTGGTCGTCATCCAGTACATGGCCTTCAACATGTCAGTTCTGCTTGGTGTGATCGCCGTCGCCATGGCGTTCCCGCTCGGCCTGGTCGCCTGCCGTGCTAC
>DASPMT010000019.1:0-7112 GCA_035626935.1 Phycisphaerales bacterium
CTCCAGGCCCAGCGAGCGGCGCAGGGCCGCGACCGCCTCCTGGCGCGCGGCATCGTCCCGCTTGCTGCTGGACAGATAGTCGTTGAGTCGGCACACCGCCACGCCGTTGAGCGCCGGGAAATAATCAGGGTCCACCTTGAGGCTCGAGTCGAACGAAGCCGCGGCGCCGGCGTAGTCGCCGAGCTTGAACTGGGCGTACCCCAGCCGCTCCCAAGCCGCCGCCGACGGAACCTTCTTCACGAGCTGGTCGAGGGTGCTGCGCATCTCGCCGTAGCGCCCCAGTGCGCGCAGGCTCTCGGCGTAGGCGAGCAGGATGCGCGGCGTGGACTCGACGAGCTCGAAGCTCTGCTGGAACTCGGTTACGGCTTCTTCGTGCCGCCCAAGGTCTGCGTAGACGGCGGCCAGGTTGACTCGGGCGGGCCCGTTGCGGGGGTCGATCTTCACGGCGCGCTCGCCGAAGGTGTACGCCTGCGTCGTCTCCCCGAGCTGGTAGTAGGCGACGGAAAGGTTGAGGTTCGTCTGGAAGTCCTCGGGCTTGACGCTCAGGGCCTGGAGGTATGCGCCGACGGCGTCCGTGACGCGGTCGAGCAGGTGGAGCATGAGGCCGTGGTAGTACTGAGCGTCAAAGTTCTTCGGCGCCAGGCGGGCCGCCTCTCCGTAGGACTTCTCGGCCTTGGCGAAGTCTCCCTCGATCCGGTAGATGTCCCCCATCCCCATGTGGGCGTCGGTCAGAGTCGGGTTGATCGCGATCGCCTTGGCGAACTCCTCCATCGCGGCGGCGTTGTTGCCGGCGTCGAGCGCTGCCTCGCCCGCCTCGATGTGCTCGTGTCCAGGGCCGCCCACCGTACCGACGCCGGGCTCGGGCTGACCCTCTCGCTGCCATTCCGGGACAAACGGATTCTGGCACGCAGTCAGGAAGACGGCCAGCGCGGTGGCGCAGCCCCCCGCGGCGGTCACCAGCCGTCGGTTCGAGGAGGAGCGGTCAGCGGACGTCAACGGGCGGTGGAATTCGGGCGCAGCCATAGGGGGACGGTATCGGTCTGGTACGCCTTCAGGGGCCAGAAACACGCCGATCAGGGCTTCGGCGGCTTCCGGGCGGGCTTGGCCTTTGGCTTGGCCGCCGCCTCCCTTACCGCCTTTACCGGCGTCGGCTTCCTGGCAGCCGGTTTGGTGCGGGCGTCCGCTTTGGTTACGCCCTTTCCCCGTGCCTTCGGTCTGCTCGCGGCCGCCGGGCCGATCGGTGTGACAGGGGCAAACGTGTCGTCGGTAGACCCGAGCAGGGAACGGAGCCGCTGAACGTTGATCTGGTCCCAGACCGTGCCGGAAGCGGGCTTCTTTTCTTCCTTGGGGGTTTCCATGAGTTTGGGAATGCCCACAAAGGGCGGGTGATTCACAACCGCCGCAAACCCCGCAAGGCCGATGGTCCCTTCGCCGATGTGGGCGTGCCGATCGACGCGGCTGCCGCACGGCGTCTTGCTGTCGTTGATGTGCAGGCACTTGACGGCGCCGGCAGGGAGCGTTGCCTCCAACTCGCTCAGCACGCGTGCCGCGCCGTTCCGTGTCGACAAGTCGTAGCCCGCGGCGTGGGCGTGAGCGGTGTCGATGCAGAAACCCAGTCGCTGGGCGCTCCCGGCCGCCTGCGCCGTCCGGCGGTACAGGTCGGCGAGCTCTTCGAAGGTGCGACCCAGCGTGCTCCCCTGGCCGGCCACATTCTCGAAGCAGAGGATGACCCCCGCGCCGGCGGTCTCCTTGATGAGGCGCGCGCAGGCGGCGGCGATGCGGGCGACGCCCTCCTGGGGCGTGCTGGTGGTGTAAGCGCCCGGGTGGAAGACGAGCAGGCAGATGCCCAGCTGTTCCGCGCGCTCGATCTCGATGCGCATCAGGTCGATCGACCCCTGATACAGCTCGGGGTTCGGCGAGGCGAGGTTGGAGAGGTACGACGCGTGCGCGACGACGCGCCCGTGCCCCCGGTCGCCGCCGCCGTGCCAGTTGAGCCGCCGCGTGTGAGCAGCCCACTCGTCGATCGCGCTCTGCTCAAACGGCTTGCACTTCCACTGCTGCTGGTTCTTCGTGAACACCTGGACGCAGTCGAGACCGAGCAGTTCGGCCTCCAGCAGGGCGTTGGTCATCGAGCCGGCGATGGAAAGGTGCGAGCCGAACATGCCTGACGGTAGGAACGGGCCCACGGATTTGGGCCTGAACGACAAGGGCCGCGCGTTGCCGCGCGGCCCAGAGTGCCTGTGGTGCGCGGGCCGCTCAGCCGCAGCTGTAGAAGAACTTTGCCTCGGTGATCCTGCCGTCCTTGACGGTGTAGAGCGCGTACTCGCGCATCTGCATGCGCTGGCCGGCCATCGGGCCCTCGCTGCACGTGCAGTCCATGGTCATCTCGCAGATGAACTGGTTGTCGTTCACCAGCGGCTTGCCGACGCTGGCGCTGTGCACCGTAGTGGTCTTGCCCCAGTGCTCGCTCATCTTCAGGAGCGTGGGCTTTCCTTCCATGACCTTTTTGTACGGGCTGCCGGGCATCTCCATCGCTTCGATGTGCCGGGCGTTGTCGGCGTACAGCTCCTGCATCGCTTCGTGGAACTTGCCTGTGCTGAGCATTTCGTGGAAACGGGCGGCGACCTGCTCGGTGACGGTGGGGGGCTGGGTGGTGGTGTTCATGGGCGCAGTCTACAGCGCCGTGTCGTCTGCGCAACCGGGAGTTTCACGTGGATTGCGCGAAAGCGGACGTTTATCGCGGAGTGAACAGAGCGGGCGCTGGACGCGGCTACGCTCGGCCATGTCAACGCTGCAGGGCAGGATCGCGGTCGTAACCGGGGCGAGTGCGGGGATCGGGCTTGCAGTCGCCCAGGAGCTCTCCTCGCAGGGCTCGCGCGTGGTGATCAACGCCCGCCGTGCCGAGGTGCTCCGGACGGCCGCGGACGCCATCAACAGCAGCGCCGGCGCGTCGGCGGAGAAGCCGGTGTGCGTGCCGGTCGCGGGTGATGCCTCGGAACAGGGCGTGATCGACCAGATGCTCAATACGGCGCGCCGATCCTTTGGCGCAGAGGCCGACCTGGTGGTGATAAACGCCGGCCGTGGACTCAGCGGTTCCGTGCTGACGTCCGACACCACGCAGTGGGATGAAATGGTGCGCACGAACATCCTCGGTGCCGCCGCGCTCATGCGGTCTGCGGCCCGCCGGCTGACGTCGCTGGTGCCCGAAGGTGAGGGCGGCCAGACCGGCGGCTGGCTTCGGCGGAGCGGACGCGACATGATCGTCATCGGCTCGGTGGTGGGGCGAAACGTCTCGCCTTACTCGTCGATGTACGGCGGCACGAAGTTCGCTCTGCACGGGATGGTGGAGGGTGTGCGCCGCGAGCTGGCGCCCAAAGGTGTGCGCGTGTCCCTTGTGGAGCCCGGATTTGTGGTCAGTGAGTTCCAGGGCGTCGCGGGGTACGACCCGGAGTGGTTCAAGGGCGTGATGGACCGGATCGGTCCCGCGCTGGACCCGGCCGACGTTGCGCGGGCCATCGCGTTCATCGCTTCGCAGCCGCCCCACGTGCACGTGGCGGACATCCTTGTGCGCCCCACGCGCCAGGACTATCCGTGAGTTGACGCGCGGCTACGGGACGCGCGGCCCGGAGGTCGCGAGCGTTATCCGCCGGGCCTTGAGCTTATTCATCCACCGCTTTGCGTTGGCATGCGCGGGTGTCCAGGGCTTGAGTGTCACGAGTGCCTCGGAGATGACGGCGGGGTGGATGTTGTCCCCCACGCCGCTTCCGCCCCGGGTGAAGATCAGGTGCCGCTGCTCCGAACCGGCATTGATGATCCCATCGAGGACGCGTCTGCTGAGGACCTCCGACCACTGGTCGTGGCTCTGAAGGATCATCCACACCAGCAGGTGGCGCCCCGGGTTCCACGGGTCGGTGAGCTTGAGCAGGGCCGCGTCCAGGCGCTCGCTCGGCACCGTTCGCACCATCCAGCTTGAGTACTGGAAGAACACCCGCATGTCAGCCGCGGCCGACACGAGAAGCTCGGCGAGTTCGCCGACCGGTAGCGCGCCGCGGCGATCAGCAGGCCGTACAGGATCGCGGCGCCGTGACGCATGGAATGCCCGGCCTGAACCGCTCCGCCGAGCGAAGTACGCAGCGATGTCTGCGGGCGTGAGCAGGCCGATCAGCGAGCCGAGCGCTCGCTCGGGGATTTCCACCCCCGGGCATACGGGGCACAGCGGCTCCTTCAGTTTCTTGAACCGGGGGTCTGTTTCCGCGATCAGTTGCGGCCCTGTTGCTCCGTTGTCGTCCAGCGTAAAGGCCAGCGCGCGCTGCGCGAGCTCATCCGCCAGCGCCTTGCGTGCAGCTGTGGGGGGCGCGTACGAACAGGGATGGGTCTTTCCCACAGGGCTCGGTCTCAGCGCTTGTCACGGTACTGCTTGTGGCAGTCCTTGCAGGAAGCGGCGACAGGCGTCCAGAGCTTCTCGAGCGCGGCCGCCGGTTCCTTTCGCACCAGGGCTTCCTCGAGCGCTGAAACGTTCCCGATCGCGCTGCCGAGCGCCGCCATGTACGCGTCGCCCTTCGCCTTGGAAAGCTGATCCTCACCGCTGGTCCGTAGGTGGTCCGCCAGGCGGCCCGCTTCCGCGGCGGGGACAAGGTCGGGTTGATCCGCGGGAACGGTCCATCCCGCGTTGCGGATCATGCCGAGGTGCTCGTACGCAAGGTCTACCTCGATCATCGAGGCCACCAGGCCGTCGGGCTTCTTCACCGGCACAAACTCGCCGGGCGCTATCGGGGCACCCAAGGCGTCGGCACCGGCGGGTAAGGCCTCAGCGACGCAGGCATAGAGGCCCTCATAGGTCGGCGCTGTTCCGGCCTTCTTCATGAACTCGACGGCCTCGCTGGGCGAGAGCCAGCCGAGCGCCACCGCCGCGCCGGCGGCTTGGGCGGGGCTGCGGTGCTTGCCGTGATGGCAATGGATGAAGACGCTGCCATCGGCCATCGATGCTCTTACAGCACGAGCGACCTGAAGCTGCTCCTGCGGCGTGACGCGGGCGTACGTCGTAGGGATGTGGATGTACGACAAGCCGTAGCGGCTTGCCCGCGCCACGTCGGGCGATGCGCCGTCGACACTGATAATCGTCCTGATCCCCAGGTCGCGCAGGTGCGCAAAGTCGGCGTCGCTCTCGGGCACGCTGCCGGAGAGGAGGCCCGCCGCCTCTCCCTGGGATTCGCCCGGGCCACCCTTGATCCACTGCAGGTTGTGCGGGCCCTGCTCGTGACCGGCTGCCTGCAGCACCGGGGTTAAGGGAGCGGCAGGCTGCGCCGAGCTCGCCGGGTCGCTTGAGCACGCCCCGGCGGCCGCAAGGGCCAGCAGGACGAGCGACGCAGGCGATGCCCGGTTCAGTGTTGCCATGGCATGAGCTTACCGACCGGAGGGCCGCGGTGTTCGCCCGTCGGGCGGGAGAGCCTCGGATAGACTGCGCGTATGAGCACCCGGTTCCCCGGCGTTTCCCTCGGTCTCTGCGTGCTGTTTGCATTGCCCGCCCTTGCCGGGCAACCGCGGGCAGGGGGCACGGGTGCGACGGCGCTCTGGAACGCCTCGTGCGCATCCTGTCACGGGGGCAACGGTGCCGGCGATAAGGCCAAGGGTGTCCCGTCCTTGCTGAGCGATGCCAAGATGGAGCAGTCGCTCGACCGGCCCTTCTTCGAGCTGGTGCGCAAGGCCGAGGGTCCCCACGCCGCCGCCAAGGAGCTGAAAGACCAGCAGGTCTGGGCGCTGGTGGTTCACCTGCGTGAGATGCAATTTGCCGACTGGCGGAAGCGCGAGGGGAGCCCCAAGGCGGATGCGTCCGGCGTTTTCACTTCCGACCGAGCCAAGTACAAAGTAGAGACCGTGATCGATTCCGGTCTCGATACACCGTGGTCGATCGAGTGGTTGCCGGCATCGCCCGCGCGCGCGAACGCTCCCGCATCGCGCGCACGTGTGCTGGTGACCGAGAAGGACGGCGTGCTGAACGTCTACGAAGGCAGCCGCAAGATCGGGACGGTGGGGGAGCTGCCCCCGCTGGTTTCAAACGGGCAGGGCGGGCTCATGGATGTCGCCGCTCATCCGGACTACGCCCAGAACGGCTGGGTCTACATCTCCTTCGCTGAGAAAGCGGAGAAAGGCCGCGGGGAGATGACCAAGGTCGTGCGCGGGAAGCTCGCGCAGAGCCAGGCCGGCTCCGGAAAGAGTGAGGGTTTCTCGTTTGTCCAGCACGAAGTGGTCTTTCAGCCGCGGCAGGAGCACTACGTCGGCGCCGGCGTGCACTACGGGTGCCGCATCGTCTTCGAGCGCCCCAAGGCCGACCGCGTCGCCGAGAGCAAGGGGCGCTGGTACGTTCACTTTGCCATCGGTGAACGCGGTGGAATGGAACAGGCGCAGCAGCTCAACCGTCCCAACGGCAAGATGCACCGGCTCTGGGACGACGGGCAGATCCCTTCGGATAATCCGTTCGCTGACGGCGGTGCGGGGGCCGTCAACTACGGCTCGATCTGGTCGTCCGGTCACCGGAACCAGCAGGGCGTCTGCTTCGACGACGAAGGGAACCTGTGGGTCACTGAGCACGGACCGCGCGGCGGCGACGAGCTGAACCTGATCACCAGGGGCGCCAACTACGGTTGGCCCCAGGTCTGCTTCGGCATCAACTACTCCGACCAGCCGTTCGTGACGCCGTGGAAGGACAAGGCCGCCAACGGCACACCCATCACCATGCCCGTCTACCGCTGGCTGCCGTCGATCGCGGCCTGCGGGCTTGACTGCGCCCGCGCTGCGGATGTTAAAGGGACCTTCCCGGACTGGTCGGGCGACCTGTTCGCGGGTGGGCTCGCGGGCGCGACGGTGCAGCGCATCCGCATCCGGGACGGCAAGATGACCGAGTGCGAAGAGATCACCCACCGCATGGGGCGCGTCCGCGACGTCGCTTTCGGGCCCGACGGGCTGCTCTACATCGTCCTCAACGGTCCTGACAAGGTCGTGCGGGTGGTGCCGGCCAGATAACGGCGATTTCACTTCCGCTTTCCGGCACCCGCGAGGTAACCTGGCGCTCACAGGAGGCGCCGATGGCTATCGAGATACGCACCGGTCGGATC
>DASPMT010000020.1:0-3954 GCA_035626935.1 Phycisphaerales bacterium
GCCGGGGCCGCGGCGGCAGGCCGGGGCTCAACGGTGCGCGGTTCGGGGACGCTGGTTGGCTTGTGAGGGACCACCACCGGCGAGCTGGGCGTGGAAGGAGCAGCGCTTGGCGTAATGCGCGTGGGAGCGGCGATCGACGGCGTGACGGTGGGGGCCGTGGCCGTGGTGGAGTCGCCCTGTGCGTCGTGGTGGTCGTCGCCGTGCTCGCCGTCGGCCTTGCCGGTGCGCTTGCGCGGGTGGTTGGCGCTGCGCGCCTTGTCGACGTCGACGTGCTCCTTGGTCTCGATGGCGGTGGCGACAGAGCCCGTGCTGAACCACTCACGGATGGAGGCTTCCAGGCCGGCCGACACCACGCTGGCGTGGCTCTTGACCTTGTCGGCGGGGACGCCTTCGTCCACGCACTTCTGGATGATCAACTTGCTGGCGACGCCGAGCTCTTTTGCGATGTCGCTGATTCGTTTGCTGGCCAAGCGAGGCTCCGGGGTGAGAGAGAGAGACCTTTCGGGAAGCCGTCGCCGCGGCGGTGGCCGGGGCGGCGGGAAATACCGTTTGGGGCAGGCCCGAAGCCTGCGCATGGATCAGCCGCCGAGGATGTCGGCGGCGCGCTGCTCGTCGGACTTCTCGACCGCCGGCGGCGGGGTTGCGCCGTCGGCCATGGGGGAGGCGCCGGCCTCGAGCAGCCGGTTGGTGGAATCGAAGAGCTCGCGCTTGGCGCGGTCCTTCTCTTCCTTCTCTTTCTGCTGGATGATGGCGACTTCCTTGGCCTTGATGCCCGCGGCCTCGACGGCGGCCTGGGCGGTGGCCTGGTCGATGCCGAGCTCGTTCACCAGAACGTCGGGGCCGACCTCTTCGATGTCGAAGACGCTGACCATGCCGAGCGCGGCGAGGCGGTCGGCCATCTCCTCGGTGATGCCCGGGACCGTCGTAAGCGTGGCGCCCATGGTCTCAAGTCCCTTGCTGAACTCGTCGGGGGTGAGGATGTCGACGTCCCAGCCGGTGAGGCGCGCGGCCAGGCGGACGTTCTGGCCGCGCTTGCCGATGGCGAGCGACAGCTGGTCGTCGCGGACGACAACCGTTGCGCGGCCGAGTTCGAGGCAAAGGCTGATCTCGTTGACCTCGGCGGGCTTGAGGGCGTTGCCGATGAGGATCTGGCTGCTCTCGTTCCAGCGGACGATGTCGATCTTCTCGCCGTTGAGCTCGTCGACGATGTTCTTGATGCGCGAGCCGCGGACGCCGACGCAGGCGCCGACGGGGTCGACCTTGCTGTCGACGGAGGCGACGGCGACCTTGGTGCGGTAGCCGGGCTCCCGGGCCATCGCCTTGACCTCGATGATCTTGTCGGCGACCTCGGGGACCTCGACCTCGAAGAGGCGCTTGATGAAATCGGGGTTGGCGCGGCTGAGGACGATCTTGACCTGGCTGCCGGCGTCGCGGACATCGAGGCAGAGGCAGCGGACGCGGTCGCCGGGTGAGAACTGCTCGCCGGGGATCTGCTCGCTGCGGGGCATGAAGGCCTCGGCGCGGTCGAGGGTGATGACGAGGCTGCCGCCGTCGTAGCGCTGGACGACGCCGGTGACGATGTCGCCGATGCGCTTGGAGTACTCGTCGAGCAGGCTGGTGCGCTCGTCGTCGCGGTTGCGCTGGATCATGACCTGCTTGAAGGTCTGTGCGGCGATGCGACCCAGCGCGGCGGGCTCGAGGTTGATCAGCTCGTTGTGCCGGTAGATGTTGATCGCGCCGGTGATGCGGTCGATCTCGCAGCGGAACTCCTCGGTGTCGAGGGTGTTGTAGTGCTTGCGCGCGGCGGAGGCCATCGCCAGCTCGAGGTTGGCGATGAGGATGTTCTTGTCGATCTTGCGGTCGCGCGCGATCGAGTCGAGGATGCGCATCATCTCGGCGGTGTTGATGGCGGGCGCGGGTTCGGCTTTGGGAGGCATGGTCGGAGGCTCCGGGATGTTGAGTTGTCAGACGGAAACGGTCGAGGGATCAAGAACGTCAGAGCAGGGGCAAAACGCAAGCGGCCACGGGATTCGCCCGTGGCCGTCATCCGGTGCGCCTTACGGAGGCGGACCGAGCGCTCGCAGGATTCCGTCGGCTTAGGCCATGGGGCCCTCCGGGAGGAGTCCTGCACCCAGTCCCGAGCGTCCGAGCTCCAGGAAAAGGGACGACCGCGCAGGCGTGATGGCCTGTGGGTCAGCGAGCATGATGACGGCGCGTAGTCATTTAGAAAAGCAGTCCTTTGACGACACCGTGACCAGGATTTCAGGTGGGAGTTTATCCGGGGTTTGGGCGGGGGGCAAGGTGGGAAAGGAGAGGGGGTTGATGGGCGGCCCGCTAGGGATTGGACGAACGCTCAACCCCTTCTGCTTAACCAGTCATCGCCCGGTATGCTCGCGGCATGGTCGAGCTTGCGACGGTCGTCAAAGTGGGGCTGGAAGCGGCGATCGAGCAGGCACGCAAGAGCGAGCGGGAAGGGGGAATCCCGATCGGGTCGTGCCTGCTGAACGCCGACGGCGTGTTGGTGGCGGTGGGGCACAACCTGCGGGTGCAGGCGGGCGACCCGACGGCTCATGCGGAGACTGTGTGTATCCGGAATGCGGGCCGGCGACGAGACTGGCACACGCTGACGCTGGTGAGCACGCTGAGCCCGTGCGCGATGTGCACGGGGACCAGCATCCTCCACCGCATCCCGCGGGTGGTCATCGGGGAGCGCCAGAACTTTCAGGGACGGGAGGACTGGTTCGCGGCGGAGAAAGTCGCCGTGGAGATCGTCAATGACCAGCGGTGCGTCGAGATGATGGCGCGGTTCATCAAGGTGCGGCCGGACCTTTGGTGGGAGGACATCGGGGTGCCGCCGGGGGCTTAGAACACGGAAAGGCGAAAACTCAAAGAGAGCAAGCAGAAGAACTCAAAGACCTCAAAGCAAGACATCGATTACCGTTTTTCCTTTGAGACCTTCGAGTGCTTCTTCCCCACTTTGAGTTTCCGGCCCTTCTGCGCCTTTCGGCCTTGGGTTTGGGCCTCGCGCGACGCCTGACGTATAATTGCGGCTATGAGCAGCAACGGATCCTCGCCCCTCCAGCCGCACTACGCGCCCGGATCGACCAACGGTCCGGCCCACCACACCAAGCGCCAGGGAGAAGAGGTCGTGAGCACGATTACGCCGGCAACCAACAAGGTCGATCCGCACGCGGTGACCATCTCCGGGATCATCACGCAGCCGGTCTACACGCCCGACGCGCCGGCGGAGTCGATCAAGAACCAGGAACGGGAGATCCCCGCGCCGGGCAAGTACCCGTACACGCGCGGGCTGTTCCCGCAGGGGTACCGCACGCGGCTTTGGACCATGCGGCAGTTCGCCGGGTTCGGGTCCGCCGACGACACCAATAAACGGTTCAAGTACCTGCTGGCGCAGGGAACGGGGACAAGCGCCAACACCGGACTGAGCACAGCCTTCGACCTGCCGACGCTGATGGGCCGCGACAGCGACGACGGGCTGAGCGCGGGCGAGGTGGGCAAGTGCGGCGTGGCGGTCTGCACCATCGAGGACATGCACCGGCTGTACGACGGCATCCCGATCGACAAGGTGACAGTGAGCCAGACGATCAACGGGCCGGCGGCGGTGATCTGGGCGATGTACCTGGCGATGGCGAAGCAGCGGGGAATCGGCTGGGACAAGCTGGGCGGGACGCTGCAGAACGACATTCTTAAAGAGTTCCACGCGCAGAACGAGTTCATCTATCCGCCCGAGGCGAGCGTGAAGCTGGTGGTGGACACGATCGAGTTCCAGAGCAGGTTCCTGCCGAAGTGGAACAGCGTGAGCATCAGCGGGTACCACATCCGTGAGGCGGGGAGCACGGCGGTGCAGGAGCTGGCGTTCACGTTGCGCGACGGGATGGAGTACGTGGAGGCGTGCCTCGAGCGCGGGATGGACATCGATGAGTTCGCGCCGCG
>DASPMT010000021.1:0-2841 GCA_035626935.1 Phycisphaerales bacterium
CTTTGCCGCTGGCGAGCTGGCTCCTTGTGACGCTGCTCTTCCACGTGCTCACGAACCACTGCGCCAAGGTGCGGCTGGGCGAGATGACCGCGCTCATCGGGTCCGCGTGGCTGCTGAACGTCATCCCGGGACGGCCGGGCCTGATGGGGCGCGTCGCCTACCACACGCTCGTCAACCGCATGTCGATGAAGGATTGCGTGAAGGTGATCGTGATGGGCGTGGCCGCCAACGCGGTCGCGATCGCTCTGGCGCTCCTGCTCATCGGAGCGACGTACATGGGCGGGAGCATGCTCCCCGGCACCCTCGCCGCCGACTACGCGCCGCGACTGCTCGTCTTCGGCGCTGGAGGAACGCTGGCCCTGCTCCTTTCCGCCGCGTGGCTGCAGCGGAGCGGCAAGCCGGTTACCGCAGGCCCGATGACACCCTGGCGTTTCACGTTCGCTGTGGCCATGCGGTACGCCGATTACCTGGTGTGGGTTGCGCGCTACTGGCTGGCGTTCACGGTCATCGGCGCGCCGATCACACTTGCCGAGGCGGCGGGCGTTGCCGTGGTCAGCCAGGTCGTGCAGCTCTCACCGGCTCAGCTGGGCATCCGCGAATGGGCGGTGGGGCTGGCCGGCGCCTTCCTGCCCAGCCTCAAGTCCACCGCGGCGACCACCACCGTCAAGTCCGCGACGGGTCTGACCGCCGATCTGCTCAACAGGGCCGCGGAGCTGGCGGTTTCCGTCCCGGTCGGGCTGATCTGCACGTGGTGGGTGTTCCGGGCGGTAAAACGCGCCGAGCGGGTGAATCGCTCGATAACCGACCCCGGACGCTGACTGTTGCACCGCGATCGCCGATGCATCCGAAGCCTTCCGGCCTGCGCATAACAGCCTGTCGGGAGGAAGGAGTGCGCGATGATCAGCCGCATCGAGCAGGACCACGGCCGGTTCCGCCAGATCGTCAAGGGGACGATCCGGAAGGACCTGCGTCGCTTCATCGCCCGTGACGATATGATCGGTCAGCAGGGGGGGCGCGCGGTCTCCATCCCGGTCCACGACATCGACACGCCGACCTTCCGGTACGGCGACAACAGCGGGCAAGTCGGGATGGGCGACGCGGATGGCGAAGGTCAGGGCCAGGGCGGAAAGGAGAAGGCGGGCGAGGGCGAGGGGAAGCACCTTCTCGAAGTGTCGGTCACGATCGAGGAGCTCGCCGACATCCTCGGCGAGGAGCTAAAGCTGCCGCGGATCATCCCCAAGGGGAAGCACAACATCACCACCGTGAAGGACCGCTACAGCGGCGTGCGCCCCGTGGGACCTAACTCCTTGCGGCATTTCAAACGCACCTACCGCGAGGCCCTGCGCCGCCAGCTCGCGCTGGGCGACTACGACCCGGACAACCCCGTCATCGTGCCCGTGAAGAACGACCTTCGTTTTCGCTCGTGGACCGAGGTGAAGGAGCCGCACAGCAACGCGCTGGCGGTGTACATGATGGACGTCTCCGGATCGATGGGGAACGAGCAGAAGGAGCTCGTCCGCCTGCAGGCGTTCTGGATCGACTCTTGGCTCCGGCGCAACTACAAAGGGTTCGAGTCGCGCTTCATCGTCCACGACGTGAACGCGAAGGTGGTTGACCGTGAGACGTTCTTCTCACTGCGTGAGGACGGCGGGACGAAGATCAGCAGCGCCCTGGTCGCGTGCCGAGCGCTGCTCAAAGAGCAGTTCGATCCCGCCGACTGGAACATTTACCTCTTCCACTTCTCCGACGGGGACAACTCCTCCGACACCGACAACCGGCTCTGCATCGAGCTGCTGCAGAAGGAACTGCTGCCCGTCGTCAACCAGTTTGGCTACGTGCAGGTGAAGAGCGCCTATGGCTCGGGCCAGTTCCACCAGGTGCTGCGCGACGCATTCCCCGAGTCGGCGGACGCGTCCAGCGACGCGGCCAAGGTGGCCACGGCGAAGGTGAACGAGCGCGAGGACGTGCTCGACGCGCTCCGGGCGCTCTTCAAGGCGGGCCGATAACCGGCTCTGCTCCTGACGCCCGTGGCGTCGTTTATGGGCGTGCGGCCGCGAAACGGCACGAGGTACCCCTTGGGGCCGTCGGACGCGACCCGCGGGTTTCGACCATGGTTTGGCTCCAATCTGCGTCCCAAACACCCCATGGGCGGGTGGAATTTGTGTAACCGCTTTACCTGGCCAACGATGGGTCCGTGGCCTCGCACCGACATGTCGGCTGCTCCCTGGCGTTCGCGGGACTGTTCCACGGCGATCAATCGCCCGCGCGTCGGTTTCGGGAGGTTGTGTCGCTCGCCCGGGCGAGCGGGTGCGAGGCGGTGCAGATGGACGCGATGGCGCCCGGCATCCGGGCAAAGGACCTCGACCGCTCCGCGCGGCGCGAGCTCGCTGCCATCCTCAAGCGCGAGGGGCTGAGCTTCAGCGGCATCGACCTTTGGATTCCCTCCGAGCACTACAGCGACAAAGGCAGGGTCGACCGCGCGCTGGAGGCGTACCGCGAGGCGTGCGGCTTGGCCGCGGAGATGGCGAGGCTGGTCGATGCGCCAAACCCGGTCGTCAGCGTCACGCTGCCGACCAAGACGTCGGTGGAGCTCGTCGATGCTGTTGTGCGGCCGGCGATGACGGCGGGCGTGCAGGTCGCCGACTTCAACCGGTACGAGGATCGGGTCGCCGGAATCCTCGGCGAGGGGTTCGATCCGGGCGGGATGATCCTGGCGGGCGGTGACCCGAACATGAGCGTCGTCGGCGCCACGCGCGGCATGGTCGACGCGCGGCTCACCGACGCGACCAGGCACAGCCGCTGCATCGTGGGACGCGGGGACCTTGACGTGCCGGCGTATCG
>DASPMT010000022.1:0-2888 GCA_035626935.1 Phycisphaerales bacterium
ATCAACGTGTACGACGCGGAGTTGTTCCGCGCTTGCGCGCCGTACGCGGGGAACCCGTGCGGGGCAGCGGCGCCCTACGAGAAGGTTGAGTTCCCCGCGGGGTGGGCGCGGACGGCGATCGGGTGGTTCATCATCCCCGAGGCGCTGTACTACGGCGTGAAGTTCCTGTACGAGCGGTACCGCGTGCCGATGGCGATCACGGAGAACGGGCTCTCGAACACCGACTGGGTGGCGATCGACGGCGCGGTGCACGACCCGCAGCGGATCGACTACACGCGGCGCTACCTGCTGCAGCTCAAGCGCGCGATCGACGAGGGGGCGCGGGTGAAGGGGTACTTCCACTGGTCGCTGCTGGACAACATGGAGTGGCAGGGGGGGTACAAGGAGCGCTTCGGGCTGGTGCACGTCGACTTTGCGACGCAGAAGCGGACGCTCAAGGACTCGGCGCACTGGTACGCGGCGGTGATCCGCGCCAACGGGGCGGGGTTGTAAGGCGCACGCGCGGCGGCACGGGGGCATCGAAACACCCTGGCGCCCAGGCCAGCGCTTAGGAACAGGCCTGGAAGAACTGATCGATGAACACGACAAAGTCGTTGTTGTCGTGCGCGCCGTCGGAACCGAGAAGGCCGCCCTGGATGCCGACGTCGGCGGCTGCGCTGGCGGTGAAGAAGAGCTCGATGAAGGAGACGAAGTCGTTGTTGTCGTAGACGCCGTCCTTGCCCGGCCCGCCGCCCTGCACGCCGACATCGGCGGGGGAGACGAAGGCGGTCGCGGCAGGGGCGTAGAGCGTGTCGCACGGGCCGCGGACGAGCGCGACGATGATGAGCGCGTCACCGATCTGCGGCACGGCGCCGGGTCCCGGGAGCGGTGCGATGGACAGGTTGCGGCCGCCTGCGCCGATCGCGGCCATGAACAGCGGCTCGCCCGTGTTGGGGTCGGCGTTCACGCCGTCAGTGATGCGGTTGTGGTGGGTGTCGTTGCTGGAGATCACGCGACGGGCGCAGGTCCACTCGACGTCGGCGGGGCCGGGGCCGGTGGCGGATGTGTCGACGCTGAACGGAACGGCGCCGCCGCCCGGGCACATCGCCTGGCTGGGGATCGGGTTGATGGGGCCGCCGCCACAGGGCGCCTGAGGCGGCTGGGGCGCGGAAACGCACATCTTGAACCCTTCGGGCTGGCCGTTGTGGAGGCCGCGGCCGACGACACAGTTTCCGTCGCTGATGCCGGTGGCGGAGAGGAGGACCCAGCCGCTGTTTGGCGGGAGCCAGGTGTTGAGGTTGCGCCAGATGCCGTTGCTGGGGTTGTAGATGAACGCGTGTCCGCCGCTGCCGGTGCCGGTGCCGAAGAACTGACCGACGATGAGACCGGCGTTGTTGATGTCCCATGCGAAGCTCTCGGCGGTGGCGCCCAGGACGGCGGGGTGGACGTCCTGCATCGTGCCGGACCAGCGGAAGGCATGGCGGAAGCCGTTGGTCGCGGGCGAGTAGCCGACGGCGACGCCGGCGTTGTTGTTGGACGTTGCCGCGCCGGCCATGGTGCCGCCGAGGGAACCCATGCTGGCGAGCGCGCTGGTGGTGAGGTTGAGCTGGTATGGGAGGCCGTTGAGTTGGCCGACGGCGATGTCGCTGTCGTTGATGTCGTAGGCGGCGTGGAGCGGGACCATGCTCATCGTGCCGGAGTTGCTGGTGGGGTTGACGGGCACCCACTTGAAGGCGAAGCTCTGGTTGCCGAGCGCTCCCGGGTAGGAGTTCATGGCCCAGCAGGTGCCGACGACGGTGCCGTTGAAGTTGACGCCGCGGGCCTCGCTGTTCTGGAGGAAGGGGTTGATGGTTCCGAGCTCGAAGGTGAGGCCGGCGCTGGTTCGGAACGCGCGGGTGGCGAGCGCGGCGCTCTGCCCGCTGCCGACCAGGACGAGGGTCGCGGGGTTGCTGTTGATCCGGTAGGCGGCCTTGGGGGTGAAGAAACCGCCGGGCCCCGAGCCGGTGTTGACCGCGGCCATGCCTGAGTTGACGTGCGTGCAGGCTCTGTGGTTGAGGTTGTTGTTGGTGTCGGTCTCACCGACGACCGGCTCGTTGCCGCCGGGGAAGCTCCCGATGCCCCACGCTGCGCTGGGGCCGCCGTTGAGATTGCCGATGCCGGTGACGGGGTAGGGCTGCGCGAAAGAGGTTGCGGCCGATCCGGCTACGAGCGCGATTGCTGCAGCCTTGGTGCGTGCGTCTGCCATGTGATGCGCTCCCTTTCAGTACCCGACCCCAGTGGACCTCCCACACTGTGGATTGTCCGTGGGAATGAGAATCTTGCAACGGGATTCGGGCGCAAACTCGTGTTGACGGCGCGGCCTGCGATCACCTTACTCCACTTTGAGTTGGTGTTTCCGAAAATCCAGACGGGTAACACCTGCGCGGGGCATCTGGTGCTGGGTCCGGGGTATCGGTGCGCAAGGGAGCCGCCACCCCAACTCGAAGGAGCTTCACCGTGCCCACGCTCTTTTCACGCGCCCGGTCATCGCTGACCGGCCTCGCTGTCGCTGCGGTCTCTGCCGCGACGGCGTTCGGCGCTCCGCCGCCGGGCGATCCTGTTGCGGAACCTGTAGCGCTCACGCGCGCGCCGGCGGCGATCTGGAGGCTCGACGGCGAGACGTCGTACCAGGATCCGCGCGGGATCATCCTCGAGGAATCCACCCGGTTCCGCGGGACGATGGCGATGAGCTTCCGTCCGGCGTTCAGCGGGAACCCGGGCGTTTACACCATCGACCGGATCAACTGGCTGGTGACGGTGAGCAACCAGACCGAAGAGGTGTACGTCACGGGGTACGGCACGTACCAGGTGACGTCGAGCGTGGGGATGCTGCCGGTGTTCGGACACCGGATGATGGTGGACGTGCGCTG
>DASPMT010000023.1:0-5668 GCA_035626935.1 Phycisphaerales bacterium
CCCTTGGTCGATGAGGGCCTTGCCGTTGCGGTCAAAGACGGTGGCCTGGACCCACCACAACTGAGGCTCAAGAGAGATCATGGCCTCGAAGAGCTCGGTGTTCTCGGATTTGACACGGGCCTCGCCGAGGATGGAGCGGAACTGCTGGGCGGTGATATCCGCCTGCTCGCGCGCCTCGACTACTGCGGTGGCGAAGGCGTCGGCGTCGCACGAAGGGTCGACCGCCTCGGCGAGGGCCGCCAGGACGGGCCGAGGGGCGCCGTGGAGCGAGACGCGCGCCGGTCCGGAGGCCCGGATGTAACGCTCGTCGGTGAGCCCCTGCTCGAGGAGTCGGAGGGCCGCCGCGCGGAGGACGTTGAGGCGGATGGAGTCCTTGGGATCCGCCGACGCGACGACCGAGCCTTCAGCGTCGAGCATGCGGACCTTGAGGATCAGTCCGTCCTCGAGCGCCATGTCGAACGCGAGCATGCCCCCGGCGAGCTTGCTGTCCCGCGCCCGGCGGGAGACCTGGAGCACAACGGTGACCGTGTCGCGCAAGCCCGACTGGAAGTGATGGGCGACGTAGTTGTCGCTCTGGCGGTTGGCGAAGGTCAGGGCGGTGCCGCGGCGTGTAAACAGGATGACCATGGCCACGCCCGCGACGAGGGCGAGGATCATTACCAGCGGAAGGACGAACGCGCGGCGGGATGGAGTGGGGGCGGACACTGAAGTTCAGATTCAAGGCTCAGGGTTCAGATTCAAGGCGCATGTCCCGGGCGTTGCGGGCGGCGGCACTCTGGCGTTGGCCCGCTGCAACCCTCGGCGGATCAGCCGCCGGTGTTGCCGTCTCGCTCGGCGAGACGGCGGTAGAACTCGGCGATGAGCTGATCGATGCTCATGTTGGCGAGCGGGTTGGTGCTGCCGCCGCCGCCGGTGTGAGCGTTGCCGCTCCCGGAGCCGGAACCAGAACCGGAGCCCGACGAGGAACCGGAGGATGAACCCGAGGACGAACCGGACGAGGTGCCTGAGGAGCCCGAGCCCAAGCCGCCGGATGCTGAGGAGGGGGACTTGGTGCCGGCGCTGGCGCCGCTGCCTGAGCCGCTGGAGTTGGTGCCGCCCGACGCGGCGCCGTCACCGCCGCCGCCCGAAGCGGCCGCGCTGGCGAGGACGACGGAGCGGTAACGCTCGGCGACGGCCGGAGGAAGGTCGGCGTCGGCCTGGTTCTGGCCCGGCTCCATGCCGGTGGAGCCGGAGACCTCGAACATCCACTGCGCCTTGGTGCCGTCGATCGTGGTGACCTGCACCTCGACATACGCGGGGATCTGGCTCCAGTCGGCGAACGACGCGCTGCGCATCTTCTCCAGCTGCTTCTGCTCGTTGGTTTTAGCGAAGCGGAACTGGAGTTCCTCGATGCTGTCGGCAACCTTGACCTGCGCCTCGGCGTTGGGCTCGTCGACGCCGGTGAAGTAAGGCGTCCACCAGAGCTCGATAGGGGCCTGCTTACCCGAGGCGACCGATGCACGGGTGGCCGGGCGGCGCATCTCGAAAATGCCGCGCACGGGCTGGTAACGAGAGACCGGGTCGGCAGGACGTCCGGCGATCAGGCCCATGATGGGAGGCTGGCTGAGGGTGACCTCGAGGGTCTGCATGCCGTCGCTCGCTTCAGAGAGAGCGACCCGCGTGCGGGGCGGCTCAGTGGGCTCAGGAGAGCCGGCGGGACGCGCCTTGGGGAGGTCGAGCAGGACGGTGCGCATGGTGCGCTGGAGCGTGCGGTGAAGGCGTGACATGGCCTCGATCGACGCGGTGCGCTCCTTGCTCTTGGCGTCGGCTCGCTGGATGGCCGCGAAGAGCCCGATGCACGCACCGGCGACGATCACGCCGAGAGACGCGGCCATCAGGATCTCGATGAGCGTGAAGCCGCGGCGGGAGCGACGAGGCTTCTTGATGGTCGTGTGTGTGGGGGTCATAGAGCCTGCTTCAGCGGTTTGCGATGCGTGATCCATTAAACCCTTCGCCTGCCGCGGGGGCCGTGGATGCACCGTCGATGGAGTTGCGAGCGGAATGGCCGGTTAACGGTGCGGCGCTGGTAAGAGAGGCAAACCAGTCGATGAGCACCGACGGATCGGCCGCCACGCGGGCAAAGGCGTCGGGGTTTCGGTAAACGAGGCTGAGAGGGTGGTAGACGCGGGTAAGCGAGCAGAGCCGCTCGCCTACGGAGTAGCCACCGTTCCCATCCGGGACGCCGGCAAAAACCGCGACTGTCAAGACGGCAAGCTTGTCAACCGCCTGCGTCCCGGCGCCTGAAGAAGGAAGGTCGATCACGCTCCCGCTGGGGGTAGAGAGCCCGGCGGGGGTCACGACCATCCGCCAGCGGTAGACACCGCGGCCCTGCTGCACGTGCAAGGCCTCATCGGGCATGTCGCGGCTGTCGTCGATGTATTGAAGCAGTAGGCGGTTGGCGAGCTCGAGCGACTCGAGCTTGCGTTCGTTGCGCGCCTCCGCGCCCGCGACGGTGGCGAACCCGCCAACGACGGCGCTCGCGGTGACGGCCAGCAGCGCCGCGGCCGCGACGACCTCAATCAGCGCAACACCGCGCGGCGCCCGACGCCGGCGGGGAGCGGTCGTCGGGTTGGTCGAGGCTGAGTTCATACCTGTGCAGTTCATTGGTGCGCCGTGCGGGCGCCATTAAAGATCTCGCCCGAGCCCGCGGGCTTGGGCGCTCCGCCTCCTCCCCCCCCACCGCCGCCGGGGGCCGACTCCCTGCGCCCCTCCTCGCGCCCGCCGCCCGCGCCTGAACGGGTGCCGGGCCCGGCGGCGCCGGGGTCCGTGCGCGACGTGGTGCCGCTGTCGATGAGGGCCATCATCAGCTCCATCATGCGTGCGGGGTCGGCCGCGAGGCGTTTCATCATGTCGGGGTTGCGGTAGATGACGCTGAGGGGGTGGTAGACGCGGGTAAGGGTGCAGACGCGCTCGCCGTGGCTGTACCCGCCCATGCCGTCGGGGACGCCGGCGTAGACCGAGACGGAGAGGAGCGTGAGCTTGTCGATGGTCTTGGAGCCGGGCCCTTCGGCGGGCTTCTCGATGACGCTCCCGGCGGGCATCTCGATGGCGACTGGGGAAGTGTGCATCGCCCAGCGGTAGACGCCGCGGCCCTGGAAGACGTGCGCCTCCTGGTTCGGCATCGCGTCCTTGTCGTCGAGGTACTGAAGGAGCAGACGGTTGGCGAGCTCGAGCGACTCGAGCTTCTGCTGGTTGCGGGCGTCGGCGCTGATGACGGTGGTGATGCCGCCGACAATGGCGCTGGCGATGATGGCCAGCAGCATGCTCGCCATGATGACCTCGACGAGCGAGAAGCCACGCCGGCCACGGAGGCGCGCTACGGTGGACGTCAGGCTGGCTTGAGGAGTCTTCATCGGCGCAAACGCTGGCTCAGGGGTTGATCGCGTTGGGGACCGACTCGGCACGCTCGATCACCCAGATGTTGATGTCGTCGACGGTGTTCCACTGGCCGTCGGCGCCGGCGCTCATCAGGTCGAAGGGCTCGTCGGTGGTGTTGGGGCTGGTGCCGGGGTACATGTAGCGCAGGGGGCGCTTCCAGCCGTCGTAGGGGACCTTGTCGAGGGCCTTGGTGCTCACCAGGGGCTGGAGGCCCAGCTCGGTTGGCGGCATGGAGCCGAAGTCGGTGGAATAGACCGCCAGTGCGCTCTTGATCTGCTTCATCTTGACGATCGTCGCCTCGCGTTTGGCTTTCTCGCCGGCGCCGGCGAGGTTGACGATCACGACGCTCATCAGGATCCCCATGATGACGACGACGAGCATGAGCTCGAGCAGCGAAAAGCCACGGCTGCGGCGGGTGTCACGACGGGTCAGGCGGTTGGGCTGAGGCATGTCGGTCTCCGGATTGATCTGGGCGGCCTTTCGAGAAGATAAAAAGCGGAAAGGCCGGCCGGGGGTGCTTTCGTGTAGGACGGTGAATCGTTGCATTCCGCGGATGAAGGAAGCTCGAAGTATGCGGGATTATTGAAGCGGGCGGGGCACTACGAGCCGCGGAGACGTTAGAAACGGACGTTTGTCGGCACTAACTCCCAGACATCTTCCGACAATGCGACAGAACGGTAAAGGGAGGGCCAGAAATCAGGCCGGAGTGACCCTTGATTCTCCCGCTGCGAGAGCCGGTTTGGTGTGGCCCTCGGTCAGGCGACGTTTCCGGCGGCGCTGAGAACCGGCACCAGGATCGCCAACAGCAGGGCGCCGATGACGACGGTCATGAGAATGATCAGGACCGGTTGCAGCACCGCGAGCAGGCGTGTCGCCTGACGCTCGACCTCGTCGGTCAGGTCGCCGGCGAGTGAGCCGAAAGCGGTATCCATGTCCCCCGACCGCTCCGCGGCCAGGAGCAGGCGCCGGGTGGCGAGCGGGAGAGCGTCGACATCCTCGATCAGGTTGCGAAGGACGCCGCCGCTGATGAGTCGGTCGCGGAGCTTGTCGAGCTGCTTGCGGAGCACGGGGTGGCTGATGACCTGATTGGCGGTGGCGAGCCCGTCGGCCAGGGGAACGCCGGCCTTGCTCATGGCGCTCATAACGGCGAAGAAGCGGGCCGACTCGGCCGCGAGCATGACGTCGCGGGCGACGGGAAGACGCTGCCCCAAGGAGATGAGCCACGCCCAGAGCGCTTTGCGGCAGATGAAGATGGCCACCGCCGCGCAGACGACCAAGGCGATCACGATCAGCAGATTGCCGCGCATCCAGGTGCCCAGCGTGAGCAGGACCTTGGTGTAGCCCGGGATCGCGATGCCGTTCTGGATGAGCGTTTCGCCGAGGTTGGGGAGCACGAGGATGAGCAGCGTGAGCGACACCACCACGGCCACGATGCCGAGCACAACCGGGTAGATCAGCAGCGACTGGGCCTTCTGCGTGACCTGCAGCGTGCGCCGGGCGCTGACGGCGAGCTGCCGCGCCGCACCGGCCAGGTCGCCGGACCGCTCGGCGGCCCGGTACACGGCGATGGTGACGGGGTCGAACTGGCCGGTCTTCTGAGCCGACTCGGCGAGGCTCGTGCCGCTCGAGACCATGTCGCGCATCGCGCGGACAACGGGCCTGGCGACGCTCGTGACCGTGTTGCCGACGACCTCCAGGGCCTCGACCAGCGGCACGCCGCGGCTGACGAGCTGGTAGAGCTGGTCGTTGAGGATGGCGTGGTCCTTCAGACCGAGCTTTCGGTCACCGGAGGCGAGGGCCTTGGGGAGCGCGACAGAGCGCAGGACCGTCAGCTTCTCCTTCCGGAGCGAGGAGGCCAGATTAGCGGCGCTTGTGGCCGACCGGACCTGGAGCGTGCGCTTGCCGCCCGGCTTGACGGCGAGAGCGAGGTACGGCCGGGGATGGGCGACGGCGGGTGGCACGGTTGAACTCTATCGGACGGTGGGCATCGGCGGGACCAAGGCACGGCGGCCCGGGGTGTTCGCGGGAAAAGGACCTGGCGTTTCAATTGCCATGGCCCGCCCCCCGCGTTTCACAGCGAAAACGCCCGCCCACGGTCTCTGCTCGCGGGAAGGATGCCGTCAACCAACATCCATCACGACCTTGATCCCCTCGCCGCTCTGCATGAGGCGGAAGCCCTCGGCGAACTTGTCCATCGGAATCTGGTGGGTGATGATCGGGTCGAGCTGCAGGCGGCCGCTGAGCAGCAGGG
>DASPMT010000024.1:0-2026 GCA_035626935.1 Phycisphaerales bacterium
AGCGGCTTCTTCTACGAGCGCCTGGCCGATGTGAGCAACCCGTATTCGGCCCAGATCAGGATGCACAAGCTGGGCACCAACCCCAAGGGTGACCGGCTGCTGTTCCGCCAGTACACCGAAGCGGAGAACAAGGAGCTGGCGACCACCTGGGGTCCCGGCGCCATCTTCAGCAAGGACGGCAAGTGGATGGTCCTGAACTATTGGACCGGCGGCGCCTCCCAGGACGTCTGGTGCATCGACCTGACCAAGGCTGATCCCGGCTCGCCGATCAACGACGCCCGCAGGGTCATCAAGGTGGGCGCCAAGAACAAGTTCAGCGGCGACATCCAGGGCGACACCTTCTACATGATGACCGACTACAAAGCGCCGCGCAACCAGATTGTCGCGGTGAACCTCAACAACCCGGAGGAAGAGAACTGGAAGGTCGTCGTCCCTGAGAGCAAGGAGGTGACGCTCAAGAGCTTCGGGATCGCCAAGGGGATGATCGTCGCCGACTACGAGGACAAGGCGACCACCCGTATCCGCACGTTCTCGATGGACGGCAAGCCCGGCGCCGAGGTGCGCATGCCCGGCATCGGCAGCGCCGGCGTCTCGACCCACGACGACCGCACCGAGGCGTTCCTTTCGTTCACCAGCTTCAACTACCCGCCGACGATCTTCCGGCTCGACCTGGCGCGCGCCGACGCCGAGCCCGCCGTCTGGGAGAAGCCGCAGGTGCCCGTCGACCCGTCGACGGTCGAGGTGAACCAGGTCACCTACAGCAGCAAGGACGGCACGCCGGTCACGATGTTCATCGTCCACAAGAAGGGCTTGAAGCTCGACGGGAACAACCCGACGATCCTCAACGCCTACGGCGGGTTCGACATCTCGATGACACCCTCGTTCTCGGCCACGCTGTTCCAGTGGCTCGACGCCGGCGGCGTCTACGCCCTGCCCAACCTGCGCGGCGGCGGCGAGTACGGCAAGGAGTGGCACGAGGCGGGCATGCGCGGCAGCAAGCAGAACGTGTTCGACGACATGATCGCCGCGGCGCAGTGGCTGATCGACAACAAGTACACGTCTCCGAAGCGTCTCGGCGCCACGGGCGGCAGCAACGGCGGCCTGCTCATGGGCGCCATGATGACGCAGCGCCCGGAGCTGTTCGGCGCGATCATCTGCGCGGTGCCTCTGCTCGACATGGTCCGCTACCAGAACTTCCTGATGGCCCGTTACTGGGTCGGCGAGTACGGCACGGCTGAGAAGGACGAGGACTTCGGCTGGCTGATCAAGTACTCGCCCTACCACAACATCAAGCAGGGCGTCGCCTACCCCGCGATCATGTTCACGGCGGGCGAGAACGACACCCGCGTGCACGCCCTGCACGCACGGAAGATGGCCGCGGCTATGCAGGCGGCGACGACAAGCGACCCCAAGGAGAAGCCGGTGCTGCTGTGGGTTGACCGCGAAGGCGGCCACGGCCAGGGCAAGCCGCTGAACCTCCGCATCCGCGACGCGGCTGATCAGCGGATCTTCCTGATGTGGCAGCTCGGCATGCTCGACAAGCGGTGATGCCGCGCCGAGACATGGACGACCATTGACGCCCGGGCTCGGCCCGGGCGTTTTTCGTTCGGCGCGAAGCAACAGGGCTCTGGCGCGGCCGGCGCTTGGAGCACAGTCGTGCAGAGCCGAGCACGGTCGCGCCCGAGCTTACGGGACGGTGGCCAGGTTCCTCCAGACGAGGGCGGTCTGCGGATAGGCAACGCCGGCGAGCGTGATCGGGCCCGTGGCCACATCCATGGCACCGCGCCGCCGGTACCAGTTCAGCGCTCGCTCGTTGTCGGTGAGCACCCAGACGCACATCGCGCGATGCCCGCGCTTGCGCACGGCGCCGGCGGCGGCCGACAGGAGCGCCGTACCGGCGCCGCTGCCGAACACCGAGGGGTGAACGTAGAGCGCGTACAACTCCGCTGATGCGTGGTCAGTGAACCCCGTCGGCAACGGGTCGCCCGTCGGTGAGACGGAGCGAGTCGGCCCCGCGCGCGTGAAC
>DASPMT010000025.1:0-3233 GCA_035626935.1 Phycisphaerales bacterium
TCGTACCCCAGCACCAGCTTCACGCGGCTGTTCGTGTCGTAGTAGAACCGGTTCTCGCGGATGTCCTCGATCGCCGGGTCGCTCCCCGCCGCCGGGAACGACGTCGGCAGCGTCACCCGCACCAGCGCTAGGTCGCCGGCGGAGCCGTTGTTGGTCGTGGTGTTGTTGATCACCGGGGTGGTGAGCCCCGAGTCGCCGTAGTAGGCGTACTCCACCGTCGCGATGACCGGGGACCCGCCTGCGGCCTTCGCCACCACCGACGTCAGGCGGTCACTCCCGCCGATCGACGCGTACGAGTACTCGAACTTCCTCCCCGCGGAGTCATAGGCGTAGACGATGTGCCCGTTCGCGTACCCGCTGCTCGCCGCCGTGCGCGGCAGCGTCGCGTGACCCACGTACGCCGTCTGGTCCGTCGCGCCGGTCTTGGTCCCCTTGCAGACGGTGTACTTCCAGATCTGCCCCGCCGCCCCGTTGGTGTACAGCCCGCTGTCGAACCCGAAGAACACCACCTCCGTCCCCGCCTGGTCCAGAAGGCGGTACACCGGCGTCGTCTCCGAGGGCGAGCCGTGAACCGTCACGGTCTCGAGGATCATCACGCCGCCCGCGCCGTTGATCCCCACGCAGTAGTTCGTCGAGTCCACCCGCTTGTACTCGACAAAGGCGTTGGCCGCGTAGAACAGGCGGACAATGCCGTCGGAGTCCACCTGCGTGACGGCGGGCTGCGACGACTGGTACCAGTTGTTCCCCTGGTACCCAGACCCGACGTAGCTCCCGCTCTGCGCGCTGTTGTACGAGACCCCGACCGGCCACGGCGCGTACGCCGGCAGCACAAGCTGCGTGTCGGTGTAGCTCACCCCGCCCGTCACCAGGTCGATCGGCCCGAACATCCGCGAGCCGACCTCGTCGACCGCCGTCGGATCCGCGTTGAGCGCCCAGCCGAACGGTGAGGGCACCCGCGTGGCGCCGCTCGCGGTGACGCCGCGCTGCACCGCGTCCAGCTGCACCATCTGGGCGCCCGTGACCGCCGCGCCCGTCAGGTAGCTCCCCCCGCCGCCGTCGTCCAGGTTCAGCAGCGGCGGCTGGTCCGCCCCCGCGCGGCCGCACAACACAAGCGAAGCGACCGCACACACAAGCCCGCATCCACGCACCGTCATGTTCCGCTCCTGGTTCCCACCCGGCGCGTAGTTTGACAGAGTCGGCCAGCGATTGTCAATGGGGGCAGATGGGATTTTCTGAAAAAGTTGTATGAACCCGTTGCATCACAGTGGCGCTGCTGATAGTCTCGGCGCACCCGGAGCTACTCCATGCCGAACCCATTTGTTGTGATCGCCGCCTCTTCCGCAGTGGCCCTGACGCTTTCTGCATGCAGGGTTGCGAACGATCAGGCCGCATCACAGGCGGCCCATCACAGCATCGACACCCCGACGCGCGAGCAGACCCGCGCATTTCTTGCCCGCCTGTCGATCACGCCCGAGACCGCGTGCGCTGCCGGCGTGACCGAAGCCCAGGTGGCCACCCTGTTTGAGGTGGGCGCCGACACCGCCGAGTCCCTCGCCCCGTCGTTCGAGTCGACGGCGCAGGCCGTCAGCAACGCCCGCGCCGGCCTCGCATCCCTCCGAGCGAGCGCATCAACCGAACTGAACAGCGCGCTTTCCGCGACTATTCAGCAGGCAGAAGCCACTCTGGCGGCCGCAATTACAGCCCAATCCACCCTCTGGCAGACCGCCTTTGACACCGTCACCGCGGGCCTGCCCGAGTCGACGCGCTCGCTCCTGGCGACGCTGCGAGCAAACGCGGGCCAGGCGACGCCAACAGAGTTCAAAGCCATCACGCGCGAGCCGCAGGCGTGGGCGACCCTCAACACCGCCCTGCAGCACGCCCGCGCCCGCGAAGCCTGCGGCCTCCAGCCTTCAGCGGCCAAAGCCTCGACCATCACGTCCGCCGCCACGGACCAGACCGTCTACGCGGCCAAACAGCGGCTCGAACTCAACCTGCCGGCAATCCGCGCTGCTTGGGAGTCAGCCCAACTCCCATGAAACATGATCAGCAACATGACGGCGCGGCGTGCAAACCGCCCGCCGCCAATGGTTGCGCCACACGTGTAAGCACATGCTGAGCCCGTCACGTCCCCGTCGCGGTCAAAGTCCGCGTCGGCGTTGTAGCTGCCGGAGGTGATGGGCGTGCGGTGCTCGACCCACCGGCCCTTCTCGCTCACCTGCACCAGCCGGCCCAGGACGTCGTACTGACTGGTAGACGTACCGCCCGTCCAACTGGATGTTGCCGCAGGCGTCGGACGCAAAGTCCGTCCCCGCAACACTCCCGGCGTTCACCTTCCGGTCACGCCGGGTGATCAGTGCTACTGCGTCACGCGTATCGACATGAACTGCGGGCCCGTGATGCCTGCCGCCTCGATCGCCTCCCTGATGCCTGCGTCAACAAGAACGGTCATCCGGGCTCCCTTGACTCGAAGGATCCGAATCTCCGGTGGTATCCGTCGCAGGTCGTACACGGGGTCGAAGCAGGAGGTGTAGTTGATGTCGCCGAACTGGTCGACTTTACCTTCGTGCCTTGAGGCGACGGTGTCGAAGCAATCGACCATGTGGAGCCAGTTGACCATCCAGTGCTCACCCTCCGAGATCACCTTGGGCCTGCGCTTGCCGTACTTGACGGTGCAGGGGATGAACTGAGCGTGCCCCGGGGCGATGCGCTCAAGCAGTGTGCGCAACCGGGTGGAGACGACCGTCCCGCACCCGTCCCCCCACGCCATGTCCTCGAAGCACGTGGGCGCGTCGCTCACAACCACGCTGCGCGGCTGCGTCGGCGGGAGCGGCTTGCCCTGCGCGAACGCCCACGTCTGGGCGAACGACATCTCCGGCCAGACCATCCACCGATCGTGGCGATCGGATCGCTCACCCCTTTCCGACATTCGGAACCATGTGCCTGTGTTCATTGTCGATAGATAATCCCAGGATCCCTGCGAACAATATCTTTAATCTCTTCAAGCGCATTCTTGAGCGCCAGCTGCGCCTCTGGTCCTGTTAGGCCTCCGACAGCGCTGCGTAGCTTGTCCAGCACCATTTCGTGGTACTTAAACGAGTGCTTGCCCTTGTTGTGGAGTTCCTTGGCCATCTCCAAGAGGTTGGCCTTGTTGTTCATGCTCAGGCCGGCTTGCTTAAACACCCTCGAGAGGTCCTTCGACCACTGCCTCCCGGCCTTCCAGTGCTTGTTGGTCG
>DASPMT010000026.1:0-8274 GCA_035626935.1 Phycisphaerales bacterium
TCGTCCATGCGTCGCGAGATCAGGCGCGTCTGTGATCGGCAAGGCGAGGCGAGGGTGCGGAGCACGTCGCGTGTGTAACGGATCATCGCGGGCGCTCCGTTCGCGTGGAAAGTGGGGCGGGGACGGCCTCGGCCGCGGCGATCAGGCCGTCTTCGATGCACCTGCGCAGGGCGGCGCGGGCGCGGTGAAGCCGCGTCCAGAGGTTGGTCGGAGAAATGCCTAGCGCCTGACAGACGGTCGCGGGCGGCAGATCGCGGAGCTCCCTCAGTTCCAGCGCATCCTTCAAGATGGCCGGCAGATGGTCCATGCAGCGCCTGTACGCTGCGCGGACCGGGTCTTCGTCGGGCGCATCGCCGTTGCGGGCGAGGCGGTTCCAGTTCGCGGGCTTGCGCGCCCACTTGTCGCTCGGCGTGAACTCGTCGGGTGCGGGCGGCAGGCCGTCGTCCTCCTCGCCGATCGCCTGCGCGTTGTGGCGTGCGCGGCGGCGAAAGTGGTCGACCACCTTGTTCGACATGATCCCCAGCAGCCACGTCTCAGCGGAGGAGCGCCCTTGGAAGGAGGCCGCGGCGGTGAGGGCGGCCAGGAGCGTCTCCTGGAGGACGTCTTCGGCGTGCTGGTCGCCGACGCGGGAGACGGCGAAGTGCCACAGCGCGTCACCGTGCTGGGAGAGCCAGGTTTGGACGAGCGCAGCGTTGCCGCCGGCTGGACGCGTCTGCGAAGGGGTCACGGGGAACGAGTGTATCGATGCGCCGGCGTGGCGCAGGGGGCGCGGCCGGTGTGACGCGGTAATTTCCGCTTTGTTGTCAGGAAGTCTCCGCCCGTCCGACCAACTCCGGTTGCGTCTTGCCGCCGCTCTGCGGTGCGCGATCGCATGCGCGCAGTTGGGTTTCCGCGGCGCGCGTTCAACGCGCACGGTGACAAGGCGTGAACGTCTATGCGTCGACCTTTGCCCATGCCTCATCCAGACGCTTGGCGCTGACGGGCTGAGTCGTGCCCAACTCCTGCGCAAACGCGGAGACTCGGAACTCCTCGAGCAGCCAGCGGTATTGCTCGACCGCGGCCGGCATCGATGAGTCGGCAATGGCCTGCATCGCCCAGGCGGCGGCGTCGGTGGCGATCACGACACGGGAGCGCTTTTTGCCTTGGGCTTGGGGGAGAGCGGTCTTGGGTTTAGGAGGTGCCTTCACTCCTCCCGTCGCCGCGGGGCTACCGGCCGCGCCTCCGCGCTGCTCCTGTCCATGAGCCGGGCCGCCCGCTATCTCTTCTTCCTGGCGTTTAGCTTCGTTGTGGTGCGTGTGAGCCCAGTGGGTGAAACGCTTCCAGGCGGCGGTGACCTGTGGGAGGGACTGGGCCTCCTTGGCGGTGCCGCCCTCGCGGAGTTTTTCGAGGCGCTTCCACATGCCGTCGGTGTAGCGCGGGAAGTGCTGGAGGCGGTCGAGCGGAACACAATGGAAAACGCCGGGGGGCAACAGCCAGGCAGCGTGCTCGCGGAGGTCGGCGATGCTGGTTTCCCACTGCTTTGGGTAGCCACTGGACATCTTCGCGGCGATGCGCTGGCGGTTGGCGAGGATGCTCATGACGAGCTTGCCGATGGTGATAGTGTTGCCGCCGAGGCGGCCCCATTGGGACTGCATGCGCTGCTCGAACGAGTCCTTTGAGCTGGGTTGCTCGCCGAGGGAAGGGGCGAGGAAGGTCTGCTCGCAGACGAGGTCGATGAGGTCGTGCTTGAGCTCGCTGGGGTCGCCCAGTGCGCCGTAGTGGCGGTACATCGAATCGGAATCGGGCAGCGAGCGGAGGCGGGCGAGGACTTCGTCCTTGCACTGGAGGGCGAAGAGGCGGATGAGGCCTCGGCGGGTGAGGCGGGCTGCGGTCTCGGGTGAGTCGGCGAGGGTGAGGGCGACCGAGTCGCCGTTGTCCTGGATGCAGGGGTAGCCGACCACGGTTGAGCCGGCGCGGTCGATCTCGACGGAGTCGGGGAGCTGCTCGGCGCCCTCGGACCACGACCAGGACGTGAGACCTTCCTTGCCGAACTCCTGGCGGGCGAGGTTGGAGAGTGAGCGGCGTGCGCGGCCGGCGAACTTCTTCTTCAGTTCCCCGATGTCGCGGCCTTCGCCGAGGGTGTTGCCCTGCTCGTCCAGGACACGGATGTTGAGCTGGAGGTGGTCGGGGATGCCGCGCATAGGCCAGGCGTCGGCGGGGACGGCGACGCCGCGGAGTTCGTCGACGGCTCGACTGAGTGCGTCGGCGAGGTGGCCGTCCTGGAAGGTGAGGTGGCTGGTGAGTTCGGCGGCGAAGGCGGAGAGGCCGGCCCCCCCGCTGTCGCCGTCGCCGGCGCTTGTTTTCTGGCCGACGAACTGCGTGCGATATTGCTTGGGGAGGGACTTGAGGAGGGCGTGGACCTTCTCCTGCACCATGCCGGGGACGAGCCACTCGGCGGCGGCCTCGTCGAGGGCGGTGAGGGTCTCGATGGGGACGTTGAGGGTGACGCCGTCCTTCTCTTTGCCGGGGGCGAGGTGGTAGTCGAGCAGTCCAAGGGACTGGCCGAGGGGGACGTAGTCGGGGTAGAGGGTGTCGTCGGCTTCCTCGGCGATCCCTTCGGGAAGGATCTGATCGAGGGACATGTGGAGGATGCGCGGGTTGCCCTTGGGCGGGCGGATCGCTTCCTTGCGCCAGCCTTCGAACTGGTGCGTGCTGGTGATCGCGCCGCGCTCGTTCGGTTTATCGAGACGAGCGTCGAAGAAGCTGTGAAGGGCGTTCTTCTCGGCGATGAGGTCGTGGCGGCGGAGCTTGGCTTCGACGCGCTCGGCGTCGGCGAGGACGCGGGTGTTGTGGGTGAACCAGCCGTCGGGCGAGTCGGGGTCGGCCTTCTCCGCGTAGGTGGGGATGTAGGAGCGGTTGACGAGGGCGTCGTAGATGAAGATGTCGCGCGCTTCGACGGGGTTGATCTTGCCGTAGTCGGTGCGGCGGCGGGTGATGAGCGGGAGGCCGTGGAGCGTCGCTCGCTCCCACGCCATGACACGTCCCGACTCTTCGTGGAAGTGAGGGTCGGCGTAGGAGCGCTTGATGAGGTGGGCGGCGGCCTGCTCGATCCACTCCGGCTGCACGCGGGCGAGGGTGCGGGCGTAGAGGCGGGTGGTCTGCACCAGCTCGGCCGCGACAAGCCAGCGGCCGCCCTTTTTGAAGAGCGTGGAGCCGGGGAAGATGTGGGCGGTGATGGAGCGGGCGCCTTTGTACTCGCCCGTTTGCGCGCCGGCTGCTTCGTTCTTCAGCAGGATGTTGGAAAGGAGGCCGGGGAGGAGGGCCTTGTGGATGGCATCGTCGCCGGCGGGCTTGGTCTTGGGGTCGTTGAAGCGGAAGTCGAGCTCCTCGCAGAGTCGGCGCAGCTGGTTGTGGGTCTCTTCCCACTCGCGCATGCGGTTGAAGGAGAGGAAGCGGTCGTGGCACCCCTTCTTCACCTGGTTCCAGGTGCCCTGGTCGCGGGCCTTGGTCCACCACTCCCAGATGTTGAGGAGGGTGACGAAGTCGGAGGTTTCGTGCCTGAACTGGGCCTGGGCCTGGTCGGCGGCCTGGGCTTTCTCCATCGGGCGGTCGCGCGGGTCTTGCACGCTGAGCGCGGCGGCGATGGGGAGGACTTCGGTGAGGCAACCCTGCTCCTCAGCGGCGATGATGATGCGGCCGAGCTTGGGGTCCAGGGGGAGGCGTGAAAGGCTGCGGCCGATGTCGGTGAGCTGTCCCTCCCCGTCGGGCTCGGTGATCGCGCCGAGCTCGTGGAGGGTGTCGTAACCGTCCTTGATCATCCGCGAGTCGGGGGGCTCGACGAAGGGGAAGGCCTCGACGGGGCCGAGGCGCAGCGACTTCATCTGCAGGATGACGCTGGCGAGGTTGGTCCGGAGGATCTCCGGCTCGGTGAAGGCGGGCCGGGTCTTGAAGTCCTCTTCGGTATAAAGGCGGATGGCGACGCCGGCGGCGACGCGGCCGCAGCGGCCGGAGCGCTGGTTGGCGCTGGCCTGGCTGATGTCCTCGATGGGGAGTCGCTGCACCTTGGTGCGGTGGCTGTAGCGGCTGATGCGGGCGAGGCCGGTGTCGATAACGTAGCGGATGCCGGGGACGGTGAGGGAGGTCTCCGCGACATTGGTGGCGAGGACGATGCGCGTTGGGCCGTTCTTCGTTGGCGAGAAGACGCGCTGCTGATCCTGCGGGCTGAGGCGCGCGTAGAGCGGCAGGATCTCGAAGCTGTTCTGGTACGTCTTGCGGAGAAGCTCGGCGGCGAGACGGATCTCGCGCTCACCGGGGAAGAAAGCGAGGATATCGCCGCGCGGCAGGCCGCCGGTTGTCAGCTCGTCGACGGCCTGGAGGAGGGCTTCTTCCTCGTTCTGCTCGAAGTCGTCCTCGTCGATGTCGGCGACGCGGTGGTAGCGGATCTCGACCGGGTACGTGCGACCGCTGACCTCGATGACGGGGGCGACGGCGGGCCCGCCGAAGTGGTCGCTGAGGCGCCTGGGGTCGATGGTGGCGCTGGTGATGATGACCTTGAGGTCGGGCCTGCGCGGCAGGAGCTGCTTGAGGTAGCCGAGGAGGAAGTCGATGTTGAGGCTGCGCTCGTGGGCTTCGTCGATGATGATCGTGTCGTAGGCGAGCAGGTCGCGGTCGTGGCTCGCCTCGGCGAGCAGAACGCCGTCGGTCATCAGCTTGACGAGGGTGGCGTCGCCAGTCTGGTCGCCGAAGCGGACCTTGAAGCCGACGGGGGACTTGGGGGCGATTGTGGTACCCAGCTCGTCGGCGATGCGCTGGGCCACTGCGCGGGCGGCGATGCGGCGGGGCTGGGTGTGGCCGATCATGCCGACGCGGCCTCGGCCGAGAGCCAGGCAGATCTGGGGAAGCTGGGTGGTTTTTCCGCTGCCGGTCTCACCGCAGACGACGGTGACCTGGTGTTTGCTGATAGCGGCGGCGATCTCGTCGCGGCGCTGGGTGATGGGGAGGTCGTTGGCAAAGGCGGGCTTCGGCGCGTTCCTGTCTCGGGCCTCGGCGCGGTTGACGGAAGCGAGGATGTCGGCGGCCAGCTGCAGGGCGCGCGCGCCGACGGCGGCGGATCCGGCCCGCTCTGCCTCGCGTTGGAGGCTCGTCAGGCGTGAACGGAGCGGCCGGCGATCGATCAGCATCGCCTGATCGACGCGTCTGTGCAGGTCGTCGGGGGTGGGGAGTGGTTCGGGCAATGCTGGTGAATCAAAGGCGTGTGAGAAGCCGTGCCGGTCGCTGGCCGCGGGTGTCGTCTACAACGGGCGCCGCGCAGAGGTGTGCCGCTACCTGTTCGTACGCGCCTCGGTGCCGCCGGCCGTCGCGGCGGCGGCCGCGGTCTTGTCCGCGTTGCCGCCGTTGAACGTCTTCTGGATCGCCACCTGGGTGGGATAGGCGAACTCGACCCGGTGCTGGGCGAACGTGCGGAGCAGCGAGAGGTTGATGGCCTGCTGGATGTCCATGTAGCGCCCGTAATCGGAGGTCGTGACGAAGTAGACCACCTCGTAATCGACCGAGGAGGTGTTGAGGGCCTTGAGGTGGCAGCGATCGAAGCGGACGTCCTTCTGAGCCAGGATCGCCGCCTTCACCATCTCCGGCACGCGTGCCAGCAGGTCCGGGTCGGTCTCGTAGGTAAGGCCGAACGTGAAGGCCACGCGCCGCTCGTGCATGCGCTTGTAGTTGTGGAGGCGGCTGGAGAGCAGGTCGCTGTTGGCGAAGACGAGCTGCTCGCCGGAGGTGGCGCGTACGCGGGTCGTCTTGATGCCGATCCGCTCGACCGTGCCCGACTTGTCGCCGACGGTTATCGCGTCGCCGACGACGAAGGGCTTGTCGAGCAGGATGGTGAGCGAGCCGAAGAGGTCGCCCAGCAGGTTCTGCACCGCCAGGGCGACGGCGATGCCGCCGATGCCCAGCCCCGCCAGCAGCGGCTTGATCTCGACGTTGAGGTTGTCCAGCGCCAGCAGGACGACGACGGTCGCGATCACGATCATCGCGATCACGCGGAGAACGCCGAGGGAGCTGACGAGCGTCGGGTCGGGCTGACCGTCGGGCCCCCGGTGCTTGTTGGCGAGGGTCTTGAGGCCGAAGTCGATCAGCAGCCGGCTGGACATCACCAGCTGGACGGCGATGCCGGCCATCGCCGCGATGTGCAGGACCCGCTCCACCTGTGACGGCAGCGTCAGGCCGCGCGCAGCCAGCAGCACCAGCCCCGGCGCGATGAGCGCAAGACGCACGTCGGACACAAGCGTGACGACAAAGTCGTCGATGCGCGTGCTGGTGCGATCGGACCAGCGCTTGAGCCGAGCCAGGACGATGGCCTTGATCGCCCAGACGACCAGGAAGGCGCCAAGCAGCACCGCCCCGAACGTGATCCACTGGCTCAGCGTGTTGCCGAGAAACTCGCGTTCGAGCGTGCCGTTGACGACCCCGGCGGCGCGGTCGGCGAGCGTGACGGTTTGCGGCTCGGCGCCGATGACCGGCGGCGGGTTCTCAGGGGGGGCGAGCATGGGGCCAACGGTAGACGGCGGTCGACATGAAATGCGTGTGAAGCGGACGAGCCGCCCGTCTCCGACTTACCGCGGCTCGGCGATGCGGGCGAGCGACTCGTTGGCCAGCCGGTAGATCGTCCACTCGGAGAGACCCTTGGCCCCGAGCGACTTGTAGAACTCGATGGCGCTCGTGTTCCAGTTGAGCACCGCCCAGTCCATGCGCGTGCAGCCACGGCTGCTGGAGATCCGGGCGACCTCCAGGAAGAGGGCCTTGCCAAGACCCTTGCCGCGCGCGCTGGGCCGGACGAAAAGGTCCTCAAGGTAAACTCCCTGCTGCCCAACCCAGGTGGAGAAGTTCATGAAGAAGAGGGCGAGGCCCTCCGGCCTCCCGTCGATCTCGCCAATCAAGGCTTCGGCGGCGGGAGGGCCGCCCCCCCCCACGGGGAAAAGGGCGCGGAGCATGGAGGCGTCGGTGGCGACGACCTGGTCGGCGGCGTTCTCGTACTCGGCGAGCTCCTTGACGAGCGCGACGATCGTGGGGACATCGGCGGGTGTGGCGGGGCGGACGGTGACGGGCATGCTGGAGCGTACGAGCCGTCTGGGCGGCGCGGGTCCCATGGACCGGACGGAAGCCCCTAAACTGTCGCCATGACCACTCTCCCCGCGCGCGCCGCTGCTTCAATCGATCTGACGCCCGCGATCCTGGGCGGATCCAAGGCCGTCACGCTCGATCAGACCGAGGCCAACCGGTGGCCGATCATCGACGCCGACGACGAGGCCTCGGTGCTGCGGGTCCTGCGGAGCGGGGAGCTTTCAAGCGGGCACCTGCCCAAGGCGCTTGGGGCGTACCCCTGTCCGCACCCGGAGATCCTGGCGCTCGAGTGCGAGTTCGCCGAGTGGCTCGGCGGTGCAGAGGCCGGCTTGCCCGTGATGGACGTGGGGGACCTTGTGCCGCAGCTTGCCGGCAAGGGCTTCAAGGTGGCTCCGAATGTGCTGGCCTGCAACAACGGAACGTCGGCGATCCTGTGCGGACTTTTTGCGCTGGGGATCAAGCCGGGTGACGAGGTGATCGTGCCGAGCACCACCTGGTGGAGCAGCGTGCTGACGGTGCTGCACGTGGGCGGCGTGCCTGTTTTCGCGGAGACGGATACGAAGACGCTGGCGCTCGACGCGGAGGATGTGGCGCGGAAAATCACAACGAGAACCAAGGCGGTGATCGTGACGCACCTGTTCGGCGTGCCGGCCGACATGGACGCGCTGATGGACGTCTGCACCGCCAAGGGCGTCAAGGTGATGGAGGACGCCAGCCACGCGCACGGCGCGACGTACAAGGGGAAGACGATCGGCCTGATCGGCGACATCGCCGTCTTCAGCCTGCAGGCCAACAAGCTGCTGCCCAGCGCCGAGGGCGGGCTGCTGGTGTGCAAGGACCCGGAGACGGTCCTGCAGGGGGCGGCGCTGGGCCAGTACGAGCGGCTGGTGCCGCTCAAGGCGATCGACCACCCGATGGCGCGGTTCGCCGCGACGGGGTTCGGGTACAAGTTCCGGATGTCGCCGCTGAGCGCCGCGGTTGCGCGCAGCCAGATGAAGAAGGCGAGCGAGCGGTCGACGCGCCGCAGCGCAAACTGCAGGTACCTGAGCCAGCGGCTCGAGCGGCTCGGGCTCGACACGTTCATGTCCGTTGAAGGGACCGGCACCGACCGCGTCTACTTCGAATTCCTGGTGCGGTACGACGCGGCGAAGTGGGGGCGCAAGGCGCCGATCAAGGCGG
>DASPMT010000027.1:0-4177 GCA_035626935.1 Phycisphaerales bacterium
GGCGCGTGAAGCTGTGCGGCGCGTATGGTCTATGCGGCCGGTTCGCGTCCGGCTTGCGTTGCCTGGCGGCAACGTGTCGCGCCCGAGCAACGTGCGCTGCCCTATCCCCACTCTCAAACAGAGACCCCTTTGCTCAACACCAGCGAACTCGACTACGACCTGCCCGAGAGCGCCATCGCGCGAACCGCGGCCGAACCACGTGATTCGGCGAAGCTGCTGGTGGTCAGGCGGTCGGACCCGTCGTTCGTCGAACATCGGCGGGTGAGTGACCTGCCCGGCCTGCTTCACCCGGGGGACCTCATAGTGGTGAACTCCACGCGCGTGCTCCCCGCCCGGTTGATCGGTTACCGGGCCGACACCCGGGGCACCGTCGAGGGACTCTTCCTGGGGCTCGCGGGCGACGGCGACGCCGAGCGTCGGTGGAAAGTGCTGCTCCGGGGGCGCCGCATGAAGCCGGGGATCACGATCAACCTTTTGACAGAGGGTGGCGGCGAATCAGGGGTACGCCTGGCGCTGGTGGATCGGGAGGGAGGCCAGGGCGAAGGGGAGGGGGCGATCCCCTGGCGGGTGGAGGTGTACGGTGCCGGCGACGCGGCCACGGCGGCAGCGATTCTCGATCGGGTCGGGCGCACACCGTTGCCGCCGTACATCCTCGGCGCCCGCAAGCGGCACGAAGACCGGATCACCGACCAGGTCGACCGTGACCGTTACCAGTGCGTTTATGCGGGCGACCGCGCGGGGTCGGTGGCGGCTCCAACCGCGGGCCTTCACTTCACGCCCTCACTGCTCAGTTCGCTCGAAGGCATGGGTGTGAATCGAGCTGAAGTGACGCTGCACGTGGGGACCGGGACGTTCAAGCCGGTGGAGTGCGCAGTGGTCGAGGATCACCCCATGCACGCCGAGTGGTGCAGCCTGCCGGCATCCACCGGCTTGGAAGTGCGCTCGACGCGGACGAGGGGTGGTCGCGTGCTTGCCGTAGGAACAACCACCGTCCGCACGCTGGAGAGTTTTTCGCCCGATGAACTGCGAACGGGCGGCGCGAAGTGGTCGAAGTTGCTGATCACGCCGGGGTACACGTTCAAGAACGTCGACGGACTGATGACCAACTTCCACCTCCCGCGGAGCACGCTTATGGCGATGGTGGCGGCGTTGCTCGACGGACGCAGCGGAGGCGCCGGCGACGGCGCGGCACGCCTGAAGAGTCTGTACGCCGAAGCGCTCGAACGGGGCTATCGGTTCTACTCGTACGGCGATGCGATGCTCATCCTGCCGTGATCCAACTCGCCGGGAGGCCTAACGCAAACGAGCGAGAATGTCCACCACGCCCTCCGCCTCCGCGTAAGGGCTGATGTAGTGCGCGTGTTCCTTGATGGCGGGGTGGGCGTTTGACGGGCAGGCGAAGAACGCGACGCGATCGGCGATGCACCTGTCGCCGACCGTATCGCCGATGCCGGCAAGTCGATCGCGCGGGATCTTGAGCTCTTTCACCACCCGATCCAGCCCGCTCCCCTTGCTCACGTGCGTCAGTTCGCAGTTGATGTAGTACCAGGTGCTGGTGACGCGGAAGGGCCAGCCGCGCCGATCGCACTCGGCCTGCACCTTCGGCTGCAGCGACTTGAGAAAGACGGTGTCGGGGTGCCAGAGCGTGACGCTCGCGTTCTTTCCCGGCTGCTGGCTGACACCCTTGGGAGCAAACTCCGCAGCGCACCACGCCGCGAGCGCGTGGACCGCGTCCAGGTGCTCGGCGCGGATAGCGGGGTCCATCTCGTAACGGTTGGTGCCGGGGTGGTAAGTCCAGACGCCCATCTCCGCGACGCACGGCACCAGCAGGTTGCCGATCATCCGGCAGATCGATTCGGCGAAGGGCTGGGGACGACCGGAGCAGACGGTGACGAGCGGCCGATCACCGTTCTCCACGGCCAGCCGGTTGTGCTCGGCGACCGCGGCGAGGCGGGCGAGGTCGAACGCCTTCTGGCCCTCGCTGGCGAGGCACCCGTCGATGTCGGCGATCACCACGTCGTACTGGCGGAGCGGGAGCGTTCCGGGCATGGCGTCGAGCGTAGGGTGTGCTCCCGCAGCGGCGGGCGGCATCTGACGGCGGGCCGCGAACGGATATGCTGGGCGGATGCCCGACCCCGATGCGCAACCCGGGCCCCAGCGCGTCGTGTGTGCGGTCTGCACGACCGCGTACGACGACGATCCCGGCGCTCACCGCATCCGGCGCTGCCCCTCCTGCGGTTCCCGTTTGATCCGACAGGAGGACGGACGGCTTGGAGCGGTCGCGACGGCCGCTCCGCCTCCCAAGAAAGCGCCGGGCGGCGCAGCGAGCCGGGAGAGCGACGCGCAGACAACGGCACTCGTGGCGGCCGGAGTCGTCATGCTCGTGGTCGCCTTGGGGCTGGGCGCTGCGTCGGTGGGCTGGCTGATGCGAGCGCTGGGCGGGCTCGGGGGCTTCTGGATGATGGGAGGGAGCACCGCCGGCACACTGATCGGCACGCTGGTGTTCGCCGTTGCGGGCGTCTACTGCCTGCAGCGGGCGGCTACGCGGAGCATGCCGGCCAAGGCGGGTCCGGGCCGTGCGTGCTTCGCGTGCGGGTACCCCCTGCCGTGGAACCACGCAGGGCGCTGCCCTGAGTGCGGCAAACTCCAGAGCCCGCTCGACCCCAAGAACGGCAAGTGTCCCGCGTGCCGTCGCTCGCTGACCGGGTTCAACGGCGACGCGTGCCCGGAGTGCGGCGCTGACGTGCGGATGGTGATCGACGGCTTGCCCGCCGACGAGTCTCGACCAGACTGACCGTGCGGGGACGCGACGGCAATCGCCGATACCCTCTCGCGATGGCCCACCTGACGTACCAGACCGCGGGAGAATCGCACGGGCCGGCACTGCTGGCCACCGTGAGCGGGTTGCCGGCCGGCCTTCCTATCGACCTCGTGTTCATCAACGCGGAACTCGCCCGGCGACAAGGCGGGTACGGTCGCGGGGGAAGGCAGAACATCGAGACCGACACCGCGACGGTGCTCACCGGTGTCCGGCGAGGCCACACCATCGGCTCCCCGGTGACGCTCCTTGTCGTCAACAAGGACTCGCGCCTTGACGACGACAAGAAGACACCGCCGGTCCACACGCCGCGCCCCGGCCATGCGGACCTGGCCGGGAGCGTGAAGTACCTCACGACCGACTGCCGCGAGACACTCGAACGCGCCAGCGCGCGAGAGACGGCCGCTCGCGTGGCGGCGGGCGGGGTGGCGCAGTGCCTGCTGCGCGAGCTGGGGATCGATGTCTTCGGGTTCGTGCGGTCGATTCACCGGGCCGCGACAGGGGCGGAGGTCACCGAAGGAAACTGGAAATCGCTGCTGGCGCAGCGCGACGCCAGCGACACTTACTGCCCCGACACGGCGGCGACGGCTGCGCAGCAGGAGGCGATCCACAAGGCGAAGGTGGACAAAACGACGGTCGGCGGCGTGGTCGAGGCGCACGTGTTCGGCTGCCCGCCGGGAATCGGCAGCACGATGGACCGGCGCGACCGGCTGGATGCGCGGCTGGCGGGGGCGGTGATGGGGGTGCAGGCGATCAAGGGGGTCGAGGTCGGGCTGGGCTTTGGGTGCGCGGGGCTCTTCGGGCACGAGGTGCACGACCCCATCGCGTTCGACGCGGCGACGAAGGGGACGCCGTCGCTCGGCTTCGTGCGCTCCAGCAACAACGCGGGGGGGATCGAGGGGGGGATGACCAACGGCGCGCCGGTCGTCGTGCGGGCGGTGATGAAGCCGATCAGCACCCTCCTTCGAGGCATGCCCAGCGTCGACCTGAACACAAAGGAAGCGGCCCGCAGCGCCTACGAGCGCTCGGACATCTGCGCCGTCAGCGCCGCGAGCGTCGTGGTGCAGGGCGTGGTCGCCTTCGAGGTCGCCGCGGCCTTGCGCGAGAAGTTCGGCGGCGATTCGATGATCGAGTTGCGCGAGCAGGTGCGAGTCTATCTTGAGACCGCTCGCCGGCTACCGCTCGAGAGCTGAGCCCGCTGGATTGAGTTGGGAAAGGGCGTCGAACCCTGAAATCAGTCGACCCGGCACGCGACCGCTCCCATTGTCGGTCCGGCCCGATCGGCGCTGCGCGGTGAGTCATCAAGCCAACCCCTCCGCGTCCGCGATTGAGCAATCGTTCCGCCGGTGCGTGCCAGAC
>DASPMT010000028.1:0-5797 GCA_035626935.1 Phycisphaerales bacterium
GAAGAGTTCGAGGAAGGGCTTGGTGTCGTCGAGCGTGGTCGGAGCCGCGTGGCCCGCGACACCGGTGCCGGGGGTCGGGTTGCGCGCGACGAAGTACGACCCTTCATCCGCGAGCGTGTGCTGCTTCTGGTGCACCGAGAGCACGACGCCCTCGGCGTACGTAGTCCCGCGCTGCGGGATCGCGCGGCCCTCGCTGGCGGGGGTTCCCTTGGCGCGCTGGATCTGGACGACGGGGATTACATTTTCGGCCATGACTCTCTCTCCTGTGTTGAACTGCCTTACCTAAATCCTGGGGGCCCGCTCACGTCTCGCCGGCCACCGGCTGCTCGATCACCTCTCCGCCGGGGTACTCGCGATCGATGGGCGGCTCGCAGGTCTTGCCGTCCTCGGTTTCCACGACCGCGCCGCCGCAGTACCGCTCCTGAGCGGCTTCACATGCGGTGCATGCCAGACGAGTCGCGTCACAGGCCGTGGCTCGGACCGTCTCGGAGGAGGCGCCACAACCTACACAGAGCAGGCCGAGCAGGAGGAGCGCGCCGACCACGGCGCCACGCGCCTTGTACGCGGCTTCCCCGAGCAGGGCGGCCAGGGCCATCCCCATCGCGCCTTCGAGGCGCGCAGCCACGTCTGCGGCCGACTCTCCGCCAACGAGGTTGAGGGCGACCACCGCCCCGAGCAGCAGGACGAACGCGATCCCCGCCATGTGTAGCCTGGTCATCTCTTGCTCTCCTTCTGTGCCCGCACACCAAAGGCGGGGGTTGGGTCGTCCCGGTCGAGCCGGGTCGCGATCGACTGGATCGGCGCGCGCAGGTCGTGCCGCGTTTCCTTCGCGCTCTTCTCGATGCACTCCCGGATCTCGGCGTGCCGCTCCGCAGCTTCCAGGCGCATCTCTCGAAGCTCCGTGACCGCGGCTTTCAGCTCGATCACCACCTCGCGGAACTGCCCCACGATCCCCTCGACGAGAGGCACCCCGAGCTTCTCGGCTGCGAAGCGCGCAAGCCGATAGAGGCCGTAGAGCATGAGCACGGCCAGGCCGAAGCCCCCGGCTCGCTCGATCCAGGCGAGAAGCTCCGCGCTCATGCTGCAACTCCGTAGTCAGCGGCGAGCCACGTGCGCTCCGCGACGTCAACGCCCGCGTGGTTGCGGACCAGCATCACGGCCAGGTCGCCCTTGAAGCTAGGAGCGGTGGAGTAGCCCCAGCCGATCCGCGGCGTCGCCGTCAGCGTCCCGGGGATCTCGCCCGCCGCCAGCGTCGCAGCCGGCCCGCCGTTCCACCGGATCCCGATTACCCCGCCGTCCCGCCAGGCATGCACCATCCCGCCTTCGCCGAGCTGGAACGGAACGGCCGCGTACTTCCAGCGCGCGTTGCCAACGCCCGCGCCGTCGTAGTGACAGAGACCGATGTGCGGCTGGCCGCCGATCAGCACGGTGGAGATGGACCAGGCCGCGAGCCCGCCCGAGTCTGCGATCAGCGCGTCGCGGAGGTAAGGCGCCGCCGCGTCTGTGGCCTCGATCGCGTCCACGCGGATGACCGTCTTGAAGTCGTAGGCGCCGGGCGTGATGTACGTGCCCAGCGGATCCATCAGCGTCAGCCGCTTGTCCGGACCGATCTTGAGCGTGGGCCTGCCGCCGATGGACACGCCCTCGATCGGGCCCTGATTGCCGTTGTCCGCGCCGAGGGCGGGTCGGTTGATGTTGGCCTGGTTGCGCCACCGCGCGACGCGATCCGCTCCGCCGTTCCACTGCTGCTGTGGGTAGCGGTAGCGCCCCGACGAATCGAGCCAGATGGTTGGCGCGTCGTTGCACGGAGACCACTCCGCCGCGGGGATCCCGAACTCCTCCATCGCCGCAGCTTGCAGCGCCGCGATCTGGCCCGGCGTCGGGACCGTGCCGATCGACATGCGGCGCTGGAAGATGGCGCCGCGGTAGCCCGCGAGCTGGCTGGGCAGGTTGTTGTTGCCTTCGCGCGCCCCGGTCGTGTTGAACGTGAACGGCGCGCCCTGGAAGGCGCCGACGAAGACGCCGTTGCGGAAGAGGCTCCGTCGGCCGCTCGACTCCAGCAGGTAGCCCGTCACCTGCGGGCGGACGCTCGGGGCACAAAGCGGTCCCCAGACGCCGTTGGCTCCGCCGAGGAACATCGCATTGCGCGCGTAGATCGCGGGCGTGGCGCCGAGCCACTCGCACACCACGTGAACCTGGTTCGTCAGACCGCCATCGATGCAGAGGTGGTACTGATACGAACCCGACCCCCCAGGCACGTCGTCCTCGTCGGGGTGGTGAGCCGCCTCGTAGTAGAAGCTGTCGAAGGTGCCGGGCTTGAGCGGTGCGCTGTGCTCCAGGAGCGATTGCTGCGGGGAGAACACAACCCCCTTGTGCCCGTTGCGGATCGGTCCACCGTCGAGCGGTTCGTTGCCCGGTCGCGGGAGAGGCGTGGAGCCAACCCGACTCGGCCAGTTGGCGCACCGGCCAGCGGAATAGATCGCGTCGTCACAGTGCCCAACGAGGTCCCACGACGTGAAGGGGCCGACCGAGAGCGGAGCGGGGCGGATCAGCGGGCGCACGGCGACACCTCCGAGGGCAAAGCGTCGTGCCGCCGGCTCGATGCGGAGCGAGCAGGCCGATGCGGCAGCGAGAGCGGCGGCGGTCTGAATGAACGCGCGGCGGGAGAGCACATCATCCCCACGTCCCGGCAAACGCCTCGTATACGGGAGTGCCCGCCAGGGCTAGCGAAATGCCGCCCACGTCGTCCACGAACGACGCGGCGACGGTCTTGTTCTGCGGCACGCGCCAGCGGTACTCCGTGCCCGCCGGAAATAGCGCCATGTCCTTCGCCGCGACGCAGGAGTTGTAGTGCTCCAGCACCTGGGCAGCGCTGAGCGCCGTCGACTGCGACACGGCCCAGCCGATGATGGTCACGTCTGGCGCGCCGAAGGTGGCCGCTCCAGTCGCGGTGTAGCCGCAGCCGAGCGCGGACTTCACGTCCACGTCGGTGGCCGCGTAGCCGGTCGACGCCGTGCCGCCCGCACCCACGAGAGCGCCCTGTCGGTAGAGCCGGACGTCCGTGTTGTTGTAGACGCCGGTGATCAGGAACACCTTGCCGACGTCGCCGGCCGCGAAGGCCGACGTGGGCGAGGTCTTGATCGCACCGGCGCCATCGACGATGGACAGTCGCGCCGAGTCGCCCGCGTTCGCGATCCAGATGTTGTGACCGCCCGCAGCGCCAGAAACGGGGCCGTGGCCGCAGAGGATCTCGTCGGCCGCCGGGAGCCCGTCCAGGCGGAACAGGACCGCTTCGGTGAGGGTCGTGGCGCCCCTGGGCTGGGCGTCGGCGGCGCTGGCGTAGTGGTTGGCGGTGGATAGGGACTTGATCCCGTGGAAGAGACGGGCTGCGCCCCCCTGCCCCTGCTCGAAGGGCAAGGCAGACGGACCCACCTGATCGGCAACCTGGTTCTTGCCGAAGCGGAGGACGTCCGAGAGCAGGGGGCGCCTGATCAGCACTAGATGCTCCGGCTGTACTTGATCGCGACGGTGCAGCGCGTGGCGCCGCCGAAGTCGGCGTAGTCGACGATCACCCAGCGGTACCGGCTCACGTCGAAGGCAGGAGCCCACCGCCCCTCTTCGCTCGCGCCACCGAAGGCCGGGAAGCGGTACTCCCCGGGGTTCAGCAGGACCTGGCCCCACTTGGCGGGGAGCAGCGTCCAGTCACGTCCGGTGGCCACTGCGCCGGCACCGGCGCCGATCGTCACCGCTCCGTCGGTCACGGTGGGGACGAACCAGGAGTCATCCCCCGCCGCCGGCTGCGTCTCGGCGTTGGAGACGCCCACGACGATCGCGAGCTGGTCGTTGGCTGCGGCGGCGTCGGCGTCGATGAAGAAGGTCAGCGCGCGCGCATTGCGCACGTCGATGATCCCGGCCGTGGTGTATCCGGCCGTGCACTGCGTGGCGGTGATCAGATCCTGCCAGGATTCCACCTCGCAGATCGGGAGGGAGGGGTTGAGGCGCTGCGCCGGGAACGTCATTGCTGTTCTCCTTGCTGGAACTGCTGCTCCACCATCAGGCGGAACTCGAGATCGGACTGAGAGAGGGAGTGGTAGGTCGCGGCCATGGCCTGAGGTCCGCGCTGCATCGCCATCTGGAAGGGCCGCGCCCACCGCCCGAGCTGGGCGGGGTTCTGCCGGGCGAGGGAGGTGAGACCTTCGAGCGCGCGCGTGGCCGCTCCCGGTCCAAGCCACTGCCCCGCACGGAGCGCAGCTGCGCCGGGGATGCCTCCGGGGAGGAACAGGCCGGCGGCGCCCTCAAGGCGACTCGGGGGACGGAGGGGGTTCGAAGTCGCTGCCGCTGCCCTCGTCCGCTTGCCGAGCGCGGTGGAGACCTGGAAGTCGCGGTTGAGCGCGGCCCACTCCCGACCACGGCCAGCGCGGTCGGCTGCGGCTTGCATCGCTTCGGCAAGGACTCGCCTCGGGCCCTGCGCGGCATCGTGTGAGGCGTCGTCCAGAGCGCGGCGCATCGACCAGGCGTCCTGGAAGGACATCCCTCGGTTGCGCGCGGAGTAGAGCATGCTCGCTTGCTCGCGGGCGTAGCGGGCCAGGGCCGCACCCTCGGTGGTGCGCGTCCTTTCGGCCTGAGCGGCGATCTGCGTCCAGGCGTCGATGATCGGGTTCACATCGACACGGCCCGGAGGAGGTGCCGGGGGCGTGGGGACTGCGGAGGGCTCGGGCGCCGGCATCGTGTCGGCGTGCGCAAGACCATCGTTGGCCATCGTGGGCCGCGCGCGCTCCTCCATCTCGACCGTGGGCCGCATCCGGTGCGCCATCGGTTGGGTGGGCCGCGCTGCGGGCGGGATCGGCGGAGGGGCGGGGGGCTCGATCTCCGTCACCTCGTCGATGACGGTCGGGCGGCCCTCGAACTCGTCGAGCGCGTCGAACGTGGACGCGCGTCCCACGGGGGCAGTGTCCGGCGCCGACCCCATCGTGTCGGGGAGCATCTCCACGTCCGCCTCGGAGACCGGCTCACGCGCAGCCTGCCGGCGACGGGCCGCAGGAGACATCGGCGCGGACGCGAGGTTGTCCTGGACGGCTGCGCGGGCCGAAGCGAGACGGTCCCGCTCGACCATCGGCCCGTAGACCTCCTGCACGATCCTGGCGTTGATCGCTTCGGGTGGTGCGCCGGCCGCCTCCATCTGCGCGCGGATCTCCATCACCCGGTCCGCGGCCACTTCGCGCTGGCCGGTCCGGTACGCCGCATCGGGGACTCCCCGCTCACCGAACCACTGCCGCACGCGGCGGGGGTTGGCTGCGTAGGTGGCGCCTTCGTGCGGGGAGTACGCCGGCCCTTCCATCGGGGCGCGGGCCCGGCGCTCCATGTCGTCGACCAGCGAGCGGATCGCGTCGTCCGCTTCGCTCGTGTCGCCGCGCGGCTGGTACACCCCCGCCACGCCTTCCCCCACCGCCGGGGGAGGTTCCATCGCCATCCGGCCGGAGGCCGGCACACCAGGGCCCGACTGCCACGCCCGAGGAGGCGCTGCGATGTCTGCCGCAGCTCCACCGAACTGCGCCCCCGGGACGGGAGAGAAGCGCGGATCGGGACCGAGGCCCGACACGTCCACCTCGACGCTCGGGAGGGAAGACCGGTAAGGACCACCGGTAGCCCCCGGAGCCGGCACCGGTTCGGGAGGAAGGGAGGGGCGGGCAACCGGTGCCGGCTGCGGAGTCGGTGCGGGGCGGGGCGCGGGAACCTGATCGATCTCTTCCGCGATGCGAGGCAGTCCTGCGCGCGCCTCGGCTTCGATCCGTTCGAG
>DASPMT010000029.1:0-6206 GCA_035626935.1 Phycisphaerales bacterium
GGTCTTTCTGCCGGGCCCGTACGGCGGCATCGTCGCACTCGACGCCACCTCGCTCCGACAGGTTGACCGGCTGGGCATTGGGACATCGACCGAGCACGCAACCGTGCGGCCCGACGGCAGACTGATGCTGATCCCCGGTCACCGGGAGATCGCGGTCCGCGACATGCACGCCAAGGCCTGGAGGGCGCCGCTCGCCTTCGATCAGAGCGTCTATGCGCCGCGTTCAATCCACTTTTCCGCCGACGGCCGCACGGTCTGCGCGGTCTTCCAGTCGGGAGGCCGGAGTGTGGCGCCAGGCGGCACGCCCACACCGATCGTGTTCCAGCTCGGCGTCTGGCGCCTCCCCGAATCGCTCGCCGCCGAGCCGGGCAAATAGTCCCCGCTTTCTACGCTTTGCCGCTCCACGTACGCTTCACCATGCCCACCCTCCAGGCCGTCGACCGCCGCATCGCCGGCTGGATGTCGCGCAACGCCGTCACGCTCCTGCGCATCTCTCTCGCGGTAATCTTCATCTGGTTCGGCGCCCTCAAGGTCGTCGGCACCAGCCCCGCCAACGACCTGGTCACACGCACCGTCTACTGGTTCGATCCGGAGTGGTTCATCCCCTTCCTCGGCGCCTGGGAGGTCCTCATCGGCGTCTGCATGCTCTGGCGCCCGCTCATCCGTGTCTCGATCGCCCTCCTCGCCCTGCAGATGCCCGGAACCTTCCTGCCGCTTGTGCTCTTGCCCGACATCTGCTGGTTCCACGTCCCCTGGTCACCCACGCTCGAGGGGCAGTACATCATCAAGAATCTCGTTCTCATCGCGGCCGCCATCGCCGTCGGCGGCACGGTCCGCCGTCCGTCGGCCGCGGCGGGCTGACCCGCGCCGGCGGCTTCATCCTCCCTTCACCGCGTCGCCCCCATCCATACACGCCCACGGCCGGGCCCCCATGCACCGCACGGACGCTCAAGCCGCACCGACCCGCACGCCCGACTGGCGCATCGGGCTCGTCGGCTTCGCCTACCCGGAGTGGACCGGCCCGTTCTACCCCTCCGAGCTCGCCGACCACCGCCGCTTCGCCTGGTACGCCGCTCGGCACAACGCCGTCGAGATCAACACCACGTTCTACGGTCCGCCTTCCCCCGGCACCGTCAAGGCGTGGGCTCGCACCGCGCCCGCCGACTTCCGCTTTGCCCTCAAGGCGCCGCGCGACATCACCCACGGACCGACCCCGGAGGGCGCGCTCGCCAACGCCGCCGGTCCGGGCCCCGGTCATTTCAACAGGCCGGAGACGCTCGTCATACTCCGGCGGGTGCTCGACAACGCGTCGGTGCTCGGTGACCGGCTGGGCCCGATCCTGATGCAGTTCCCACCCGCGTTCACCGACGCCGCTCGCACCGAGCTGACGGGTTACCTCGACCGTATCGAGCCCCACCTGAGCGGCCTCCGCGCCTCGGCGCCAAACGCCCGTCTGGCCGTCGAGTTCCGCCACGCGTCGTGGGCGACGGCGCAGACCGCGGCGATGCTCGCAGACCGCGGCATGACCCTGGTCCACGCCGACCACTCGACTCGATCCGACTCGCCCGAGGCCATGCGCCTCACGCCGCCGCACCCGATCGCCGTGACGTCCGACATCCTCTACCTGCGCTTCCTCGGCAGGCACGGGCAGTTCCGTGACCGAACCCGCGAGCAGCTCGACCCGACGGCCCGGCTCGCCCGCTGGAAGGACCGGACCGCCGACGCCCTTGGCTCGCACCCGGCCGTCCGCACCGTCTACGCCTTCTTCGACAACGACTACGCCGGGCACGCCCCCGCCACCGCCGCCCGCTTCGCGGCGCTCGTGGGTGCGCGCCAGCCGGTGCTCGCCGAGACCAAACCGCTCGGGTCCCCGACGCTCTTTGAGCTGTAGCCGGCCGCACCCGGGCTGCGGCCTCCGCGCCATACCGTTGGCGATGCGTCCCGCCTTCCTCGCGATCTCCTGTGCCGCCCTCCTGACCGCAGGCTGCGCCGACACGGGCAGGTCCGCCGCGTCCCAGGCCGCGGCCCAGCGCCCCGTTGTCACCATGCGCGGCAAGCCGGTCACGCTCGAAGGCTCCCCCGTGCGCACCGGCCAGGCAGCGCCCGACTTCACCGCCGTTGCCAACGACATGAGCGACAAGAAGCTCAGCGACTGGCGCGGCAAGACCGTCATCCTCTCCACCGTTCCCTCGCTCGAAACGGCGGTGTGCGACAAGGAAACGCGCACCTTCAACCAGCGCGCCGCGGAGCTCGGCGACCGCGTCGTCGTGCTCACCGTCTCCATGGACCTGCCGATGACGCAGAAGAAGTGGTGCGGCGCCGCGGGCATCGACCGCGTCGTCACCCTCTCCGACTACAAGGACCGCCAGGTCGGTGAGCGCTACGGCCTCCGCATCCGCGAGAGCGGCCTCCTCGCCCGCGCCGTCACCGTCATCGACCCCGCCGGCGTCGTCCGCTACCAGCAGATCGTCCCCGAGCTCGCCACCGAGCCCGATTACGACGCCGCCCTCGCCGCCGCGCGCGCGGCGGGCAGGTAGTCGGCGCGCAAAGCCGCTCTCACCGCGCTTTCACCGGCACGCCCGCGCGCGTTCCACGCCCTCACGCATGGAACTCGCTGCGCCCGCCGCCGCCGCGCGCGAAGCCGCCCTGCGGTACGCCGACTGCCGCGCGCCCGGCATCCACCGCAGGCGGCACGGACGCGGGTTCGTCTACGTTGACGCGCGCGGCGGCCGCGTCACGGACGGGAGAGCGCTCGAGCGCATCGTCCAACTCATGATCCCGCCCGCCTGGGAGAACGTCTGGATCTGCGCCGACCCCGACGGCCACCTGCAGGCGACCGGCACCGACGCCCGCGGCCGCAAGCAGTACCGCTACCACGCCGGGTGGTCGCACCACCGCAACCTGAGCAAGTTCGCCGGGCTCGCCGACTTCGCCCGGCTCCTCCCCGCCATCCGCCGGCGCGTCGCGCGCGACATGGCCCTGCCCGGCATGCCGCGCGAGAAAGTGCTCGCGTGCGTCGTCCACCTGCTCGACGCCGCGCACATCCGCATCGGCAACGACGAGTACGCCCGCGCCAACAACTCCTACGGGCTGACCACGATGCGCAACGAGCACGCAAAGGTGCGCGGCGACGAGGTCCGCTTCTGCTTCCGCGCAAAGAGCGGCAAGCAGTGCGAGGCCCGCGTGCAAGACCCGGTCGCCGCCCGCATCGTCCGGCGCTGCCAGGATCTGCCCGGGCAAGAGCTCTTCGCCTACGTCGACGGGTCCGGCACGCCCCGCGACGTCTCCTCCGGAGACGTCAACGACTACCTGGCCTCCGCCTGCGGCGCCCGCATCACCGCCAAGGACTTCCGCACCTGGGGCGGCACGATTGTCGCCGCCCGGACGCTGCTGGCGATGGAGCCGGCCGCGCCCGACGCACGCGCGCCGACGCTCAAACGGCGAGAGCTCGCCGCGGTCCGCGCAGCGGCGGCCGCGCTGTGCAACACCGTCGCCACCAGCCGCAAGTACTACGTGCACCCGGAGGTGATCAGCGCCGACCGCGACGGGCGCCTCCGCGCCGCCGTCGACTCGGCCGGGCGCAGCCCGCGTGAGCTCAGGCAGGTCGAGCGGGCGGTGGCCGCGCTGCTGCGCAGCGCAGTCAAGGCCCGCCGCGCCGCGTGAGCCCCGCTCAGCGCGCCATGTCGTCGGCCGCTGAAAGGCAGGCCAGGCCCGTCGCCTCCCGCAGCTGGGTGAACATCCGCACGTAGTCCGGCAGCTGGTGGTTGGCGTTGAGCCCGCTGGGGTTGGGCAGCACCCAGAGCGCGGCGCCCTCGAACGGCTCCGCCTGCAGCCCCAGCGTCACCCGCTTCAGGCCGTACGCCTGCTTGTACGCCCCGAGCCCGAGGAAGCAGACCACCCCGGGGCGCCACTTCCGTACCAGGCGGCGGATGCGGGCGCCTCCGCGGCGCATCTCTTCGTCGCTCAGCTCCGCGGCGGTGGCGGTGGCGCGGGTCACGAGCTTGCTCATGCCGAGTCCGAGCTCCAGCAGGCGGCCGTCCTCTGAAGGATGGAACTGGTGCGGTGTGAGCCCCGCGCGGTGGAGCGCCGGCCACAGGCGGTTGCCTGGTCGTGCAAAGTGGTGCCCGGTCGCGCCCGACCAGAGCCCCGGATTGATGCCGACAAAGAGAACCCGCATCCCCGGGCCGACGACGTCTGGGACCGTGCACTTGCCGTTGGCGGCGGCGAGTTGCGCGGCTGTTGGCTTACTGGGTCGAGCCATGGTGCCATGTAGCAACCCCCTAGGGCCTTGGTTCACCGGCGGTCGATCAAACGCGAAAGCGATTGCAGGGAAACCACCCCGACAGGGGAACATAACTCCACCGGCGCGCGCAATTTCGTGACCTTTTGCGCAGGAGCTCGCCGCGCGGGTCGGGCAGGGGGGTCGGATGGGTTGCGACTTCAACGCGCCAGATTCGATCGTCGGGCACGACAGGTTTCGATTCAAAAACGCCAAGAAAAACGGCCGCCGCAAGGACCTTGCAGACCGACTCACTTCTGCGGGATCGTGCGGACCGACGGTTCCAGGCGGAGCAGCGACGGCGTGGCGTACCAGCCGTCGAGCGAGAGTCCGGTGACGCCCGCCTTGTCGAGCGCCGCCTGAACCTCTTCCACCTTCTCCGCGTCGATCACCGCGACCGCGTCCCGGTCCCCTTTGGCGCTGAACTTGGCGGCCCAGACGACCTTGTCGCCGTACCCCGCCTCGGCGAGCGACGGCATCAGCGTCGCCGCGTCGGCGGCGGTCACCATCACATACGGGCGGATCTGCGGGCGCCCCTCGGCCGGTTTCTCGGCCCTCTCCGCCTGCATCGCCTTCTCCACGTCGCCGGTGTGGCGGAGAAGGATCGAGGCCTTGATCGGCCGGTAGTCGGCGACAAAGACACCGGCGCGGATGCCCGGGTCGGTCTCCGCCTGCAGGTGCGCGAGCGCCACGCTCGAGGTGTCGAGCAGGAAGATGCCGCGCCAGCTCGCGTCCCGCGGTTTGTTGAACGGGCCCGCGATCAGCAGGATCCCCGCGTCGGCCAGGCGCTTCATGTTGGACATGTGCCCGTTGAAGACGGCGGTCTTCTGCTGCTCGGTCAGGTCGGTCCGCGGACCGGTCTTGAGGTAGACCAGGGTCATATCGGAGAACGGGCCGCCGTGGATGTCCTTCACCGCCTCGAACGAGTCGGGGTCCTCTTCCGCCGGGTTGCCGTCCGATGCGCACGAGGTCAGGCCGGCGCAGGCGAACGCCAGGATCGTCGTAAAGGTCAGCAGGCGCACAAAGTCGCTCATGCGATGAGTGTACGTAAAAAAGACCCGCTCGACGGGCGTGTCAGCCCGGCGGCAGGCCTCTAGACGGACCGCGCAACGGCCCGCTCCTCCCGCACGCACATGTCAACCCGGTCGGCGTGCTTGCAGGCCGGCCAGGACACTTCCTCGAGCGATCATGGGCCACGCCGGGTCTGCAATGCCGCGCCGTCGGTCGGAGGTATGTTGGCATATGGACACCGATCAACGCGACGCGACCGGGCCCGCTCCAGCCGACGACGCCGGGACGCTCGGACGCCGCGCGCTGCTCGGCGTGTCGGCGGGCGTGCTGGGGATCGCGGCTCTCGCGGGGCGGTCGGCAGCCGGCCCGCTCAACCCGCCGGCGGGCCCGATCGGTCCGACAGGACGCACGCTGCTGGAGATCGAGCCGCGGCGGGCCGTGCAGTCGCTGCCGGGGGACGCGTCGAACATGTTCGTGATCAGCCAGAGCGGCAACTACTACCTGACGGCGGACATCGTGCGCCTGCCGGGCAAGACCGCGATGCTGGTGACGGCCGACCACGTGACGATCGACCTGAACGGCTACGCGCTGATCGGCAACCGGACCGGAGGGGGCATCGAGTCGGGCATCGAGATCTTCGGCTCGCACAAAGGGGTGCGCGTGCACAACGGCACGATCCGCGGCTGGCCCTTCTACGGGGTGATCGGGTTCGGCGAGCGGTGCCGGTTTGAGAACCTGCTGATCGAGAACAACGGCGCTGGAGGCCTTGAGATCTCGGCGACGCACACGCTGGTGCACCGGTGCATCGTGCAGAACGACGCGGAGATCTCCATCGGCGGGGGGCACGCTTCGATCATCAGCGAGTGCGTCGTGATGGGGGGCAACCGCGGCATCATGTCCGGCGAAGCCTCCATCG
>DASPMT010000030.1:0-6362 GCA_035626935.1 Phycisphaerales bacterium
CACGTGCCGCTCCCGGTCGCGCTTTCGCTGGAGCGACGTCCTGAAGGGCAGCGCCTTCAGGCAAGCCGGACATGACGTCACGTCAAGCCACGTCCCGGGCCGAGGGCCGCCTTTGCGGAAGTGCAGGGCGCCGCAGCCGCAGATGGCGTTGGCCCTGCGGTAGGCCGTGGCTAGGCGGTAGGCGGTGGGCTGTCTCATGGCGCGCCGTCCTGCGCCGTCCACCGGCTCTCGAGCGTTCGCATCCGGCCGGTCAGCCGGTAGCTGCGCTCAAGCGTCGTCAGCAGGAGCCTCCGGCGGCGGTGCGTGTCCGCTCGACGGCAGTAGACGTAGGGGTCGTCGACCGTGTCGACGATGTAGCTGAGGGCCGTCAGGCCCTGATACTTGCGCTTGGCCCAGACCTGGCCGGGCTCGATCGTCGTCACGGCGACGCCACCTCCAACCACGCGAGCGCGACCAGGCCGCCGAAGATCAGCGTCGTGGCGAGTAGGATCCACGCCATCTCTTTCACGCCAGGGCCTCCACGCGCAGCTCAGTCCGGTACTTCGGCCCGTACGCCTTCCGCAGCAGCAGCTCCGTGACCTGATTGTCGTCGCGGTAGACGATCTCGCGCATCGCGTCGCAGAGCGTCTTCGCGAGGTTGTCGAGGTCCGGTTTCACGACGTGGTGCGGCCGACGCTTGGCCGTCACCGACTTGGGGCGCGGATACCAAAACGTCGCCTCGACGACGACGGCGCCATCGAGCGGCTCGCGCTGGACGCCGCGGTCGGACCACTCGGCGCGCAGCAGCCACCGGAACTCGGCGAGCGACGACCGGAGCGCCGGCGCGTTGAAGACGACGCCGGACGCCCGATTGAACCTCGGCCGCGACCACGGTTCGGGAACCGCGTCGAGCGAAAGGAACCATTCTGGCACGGGAAGGGCTCGTGACGCGCCTGCGGGGCGCTTTTACCGGTGGGGACGGTAGAGCCCTTGTAGCCCGCGCGGGGCAGGCGGTCAACGACATCCGGGCGCGCGGCGTCGGCGACGGCGGGGAGGTTCGGGGAGAGTCGGTATAGTGCGGCTAAACCCCTTAAAAATAGATGCGGGAACGCATGTGTTATAACTTGACGAGAGCCGCCCCGAGTCGTAACCTGAATGAGTAGAACCCAAAATGACAGAACCCGCGCCCGAAGCCGCTTCCGCCCAGGTCGGTCAGCTCGACGCCGAGATCGCCGCGCTTGCTGCCGACGTCACGTCCTTACGCCAAAAGCTTCGGCTGAAGATCCGCCAGCGCCGCTCATTGGCGCCGGTTCAGCCGCTTCATGAGGTCGTCGCCGTGGTCCTCGCCGAGCACCCAAAGGGTATGAGCGTCAGCGACTTGATGCGCGCCGTGCAGGCGCGCGGCCGCCTGCTGCATCTCGACCACCCGCTGATCAATCTGGTCACCGCGCTGCGGCGCCACGAGCACCGCTTCGTTCGGAAGGACGGCCGCTGGAGGCTCCGGCGTCGGCCATAGTCGTTCGGCGTTTACGGCCGCAGTGACGCGGCCGAAAAGCGAAGCCTCGCGAGGGTTTGGGGCCCAAGCGAGGCATCTAACATAGCTTGGCGTGCAAGGCCGAAGCGTATGCGTACTACTCATAAGGTACGCGGCGGCCCTTTGCGCGTCAAGCGCGTCAAGGGAAGGACCGCGTTCCATGAAACTCAGTACGAAGTGTCTGCTCGCGATCGCGATGCTCTGCAGCACGACGATCGTCACCGTCGTCGTGGTGAGCCGCAGCGGCGGGGAGGTGAGCTGCCAGTACAAGCACTGAGGCCGTAGACGATGGGCGGGCCGCGTGGGGGAACCTGCGCGGCCCGTTTCTATCGAATTAAAATGCGATACCCACCCCCGCCTCGTCGCGCCTCGGGGGCTAGGTTGGGGGCTCGTCCCGGCAGATCAGGACCGAGATGCCGGGATTGTTCTTCACCGTCTGCCCGTTGATCGTCGTCGTATACTCACAGGCGATCCGCGTCGACGCGCAATTGTCGTCATAGGGGCAGACGACCTCGGTCGCTGACGTCTTCCGGCAGTCGGTGCGCGCGAGGAGCGCAAGGTACTCGGCCTGCGTGATCGGCAGCGTCGTCGTCCGCTCGCGGAAGTCGTTCGTCTTGGCTGAGCACTGGGTACCGGGCTTGGCGTACTCCCGACCCGACTTCCAATCGTAGACGAGCGAGTAGCTGGGCGTGGCCGACGGCGCGGCGCTCGGTGACGGAAACGCCGACGTGGGCGGGCGGATTGACGCCGTTGGTGAGGCCGACGGACTCGGGCTCGGCGACGGGATCGCGAAAGACGGGAGTGGGATCGTCGGCACCGCAGGTGCCTTGGTGGGCGTTGGCTTCGGCGATGCCATCGCGGAGTCGTTCTTCCTATCGACGCCTCCACAGGCCGCGACCACTAGCGCGATCACGACGAGGCGCATCGGCTACTCCTGCTCGTCATTGGCGGCTTTCGACCGGATCTTGAGCACGAGGTCTCCGGCGTGCGCGTTGACGACGCGTAGAGCCTCCCGCAGCGTCGGCTCTCGACGTTTCGGGGGCTCAGACTTCGCAAGCTTCTCGACCCGCTCCGGGGAGAACAGTGCCGCGAGCGGGACATCTAGCGCGTCCTCAAGACGATCCAGCACGCGCCCCTTGGGGATCGAGCGGCCCGACTCCCAGTGCGACACAGCCGTCTTGTTGACCCCGCACGCCAGCGCGAGTCGCTCCTGCGAGAGATTCCGCTCGCCTCGGTAGAAGGCGACGTTCGCAGCGAAGATGTCGTTCGAGCGGGGCATCGGCGGCTCCTGGGCGCGCTGGGCTGTTCGCCCCACGCTTCTTACTCCCCCTCATCGGACTTTGCTTACTAATATTAAACGGTTACAAAATGTTTCCAGCGAATTTGGTTTACAAACTTTAGACTAGTTGGTAAAAGGCCGAACAGAGGCTCGCGCCTCGGCGCCTCGACAACCGTGGGGACGGTAGCCAAGCGCCGGGAGCAGAAAGTCTCTAATTAAAGCAGGGTTAAACAGGCAGGACTAGGGAAGGGACTGCCGAGTGGCCGGGGGCGTCGGGGCTCTCCATGGAGGGGTTCCGGCGCCCCTTTCCCTTTAGCCCTTTTCCCCTAAATTCTCAAGACCGCGTCTCCTCACCCTTCCCAGGAGAATTTCATGAACGCCGCCCCTTCCCCGGAGCTATTGCCCCCCGACCCGACGCTGGACGACCTGCTCGTCATGCTGGAGCACAACGACTCTGGCATCCACGTCCTGACGCACGACCAGATGAAGGCCGTCGGCGCTGCCTTGGCCCGCAAGGTCGACGCCATCCGCTACCGGCTGGACGAATGGCGCGACGAGGCGCTGCGCCACCGCGCCTACGCCGAGGAACACTCAGAGGCCGCCCGCGCTGTTGAGGCGAAAGCCGAGCGGCTCAAGGCCTACGTCGCCTGGAGCATGCAGGCCAACGGCTTTGAGCGTCTCACCGGCGAGCGCTACGCCGTCCGCCTCCAGGACTTCCCCAAGGTCGTCTACGTCGACGACGTGAAGCCGACGGCGTCGGACTTCGCGTCCTATCCCGATTTCGTCCGTGTTACGTATGCCTGGAACACTTCCGCCATCAAGTCTGCTCTCAGCCGCGACACCCACCAGATCGCCTTTGCGCGCCTTGAGGCAAATCCCAAGCCCGTCATCGATCTCAAGCGAGGCCAGTGATGACCACGACGAAAGCCCTTCACCAGCGGCCCGAGGCCGCCCTTGCGCCGGCCGGAATGACGCCCGAGCAGGTGGACCTCATCAAGCGGACTATCTGCCGCGACGCGACAGACGACGAGCTGGCGCTGTTCCTCTACACGTGCTCGCGCCTCGAACTCGACCCCTTGGCGCGCCAGATCTACGCGGTGAAGCGTTGGGACAGCGACGCCGGCCGCAAGGTCATGGCGATCCAAGTCGGCATCGACGGCTTCCGGCTGGTCGCCCAGCGCACCGGGCAGTACGCCGGTCAGCTTGGGCCGTTCTGGTGCGGCGAGGACGGCCAGTGGAAAGACGTCTGGCTTTCGCGCGAGCCGCCCGCCGCGGCGAAGGTCGGCGTGATGCGCAAAGGCTTCGCCGAGCCGCTCTGGGGCGTCGCCCGTTTCGCCTCCTACGCGCAGTCCAAGAAGGACGGCGCCCTCACGGCGATGTGGGCGTCGAAGCCCGACATCATGATCGCCAAGTGCGCCGAGAGCTTGGCTCTCCGCAAAGCCTTCCCGCAGGAGCTTTCCGGCGTCTACACGGACGACGAGATGCAGCAGGCCGACAGCGGCAGCGAGCAGCTTGAGGCGGGCGCCGCGCCCACCGGCGCCGCTGCGCTCCCCGCCGCCGAGGCCCCGGCGCAGAAGATCAAGGCGAAGACCACGATCACGGCGGCTGAGGCGAAGATCATCCCGCCTCCGGAGCCCAAGCGCACGCCCTACAAGCGGACGCCCGCGAACCAGGAGCGCCTGTTCGCGATGCTCAAGGAGCAGAACGTGGACGAGGATCTCTGGCCGACCATCGAGGAGGCGATGATCGGGCACTCACCGGACGACCTCGGGAAGATCGTCGACGCCGTCCGCTACGGCGACGCCGTGGCGGTCGAGTTCAGCGAGTGAGCGGGGACACGGGGATGTGGAGCTACGCACCGGGAGGAGCGGGGATGGGGGATATGCGGATTCGGACGATCAAGCCGCGCTTTTGGACCTCGGGCGACGTGAGTCGGATGAGCGATTCGGTCGCCCTGTTCTTCGTGGGTCTCTGGAACGCCGCCGACGACGACGGAAAGCTGAAGTTCGACCCTGTGGAAATTTCCATTCGGCTGGGCAGCAGGTGGGACGCGGGTAAGGTTCGGCTCTTCGTCGGCAAGCTGGTGGCTGGCGGTCAGCTTGTCATCAGCCGCGACTCGGCTTGGCTTCGGGTCGTCAACTGGTCGCATCAGAAGATCGACAGGCCGCGTCGGCATTCCGTGAAAGCCGAGGAAATCGAATGGCTTAACCAAAGCGATTCGACGAAGGCTCTCGAATCATCGCGCAAATGCGGCGCTGTATTGGATGGTATTGGTATTGGAAAGGTAGAGGATAGGATTCCGTTACCGGGCGACGGGCCTTCTTCGCCTGCGGCTCCGAAGGGCCGTGCGCTTGAGCCGAAGAAGAAGTCGCGCTCGCTTCCCTCGCCCGAGACGAAGACCGGCCGCACGTGGTCGGCCTACGCCGCCGCCTACCGTGCCCGCTACGGCGAGGAGCCTGCGCGCAACGCCCAGGGCTTCGGCATCTGCTCGCGGCTTGTCGATCGCCTGGGCGCCGACGAGGCTCCCGAGGTCGCCGCGTTCTACCTCGGGCACAACGACTCGTTCTACGTGCGCTCCCTCCACCCGTTGGCCCTCCTCCTGCGCGACGCCGAGAAGCTTCGGACCGAGTGGAAGGTCGGCCGCCAGATGACGCAGACGACCGCCCGCCGCGTCGAGCAGGCGCAGTCCAACGCCGACGCGATTCGCGACTACCTCGCCGACGAGGGGGCGTGAGCCGTGGACCCGAAGCTGCGCTTTCTCGAGATGCTCAACACGGTGGCCGCGCTAGCCAACGTCTCGCTCACGAAGACGCTCGTTGCCGTCTACGTCGAGGAACTCGAACCCGTCGGCCTCGATCGCGCCGCGGCAGCGCTCCGCCGCTACGCGACGAAGACGACCCCGCGCACGGGCCTGCCGACCATCGAGCAGATCAAGGCGGACCTGGGCGCCGGCGAGCCGTCGGACGACGCCCAGGCGAGAGACGCCGTCTCCCGCATCGTCGAGTCCATCTGCCGCCTCGGCTACAACTGGCCCATCCAGGCTCAGCAGGCCGTCGGCGAGCTGGCGTGGGAGATCGTCCGGCGCTCGGGCGGCTGGGAAACGGTTTGCGAGGACTACACGTACGCTCGCGAGAAGACCGTGATGCTGGCGCAGTGGCGCGAGCTGGCGAAGTCGCTTCTCGAGAGGGCCCGCACCGGCCAACTGGACTCGGCCCCCTCGCTTCCCACCGTCGGCCTCCCCGACGTCGTCTCGAAAGCCCTCGTGGTCGCGCTGAACGGGAAGGCAGGTCGTGAGTCGTGAGCGCTGCTATCTCTGCCAAGGCACCGGCACCGTGCTCGCGCTCCACCGCGAGCACCTCAACGCCTCGCCCTTTGCGTTTGCCTGCCCGTGCTCGGAGGGCCGCCGCTGGGTCGCCTACCCGTCGTGGCGCCAGGAGCTGCGCGAGACCTTCGTGCCGCGGTGGGAGCATCTCATGAGCGAACGTCGCCGCCAGGAGGGCAAATGCGAAGACTGATGCGTTGGCTCTGGCTCAGCATCCTTCGGCGCCGCCTCATCCGCCGACGCGATTC